>JAEZGU010000198.1 GCA_023416855.1 Bacillota bacterium | reverse complement strand
ATAGTCTTTCATTGGGTTATGCTCCTTGCCACCTCATTTTACGATTTTTAACAAATCTGATATTGCTTCAATCTTCATATCATAATCCAACACACTTCCAAAGCCGTAGCTTGCATAAATAAAAGGTACTTTGGCCTGCCTGGCACTGTTGCAATCCCCTTCAGTATCACCGATATATACCGGATGCTTAAGGGAATTTCTCTCTATAATCAGTTTGATATTTTCACCCTTGGGTAATCCGGTTTTTCCAGAGCTTTCAACATCCTTAAAATATTGTCCCAGCCTATGATATTCAAAAAAGGCTTCTATATATCCGGTTTGACAATTGCTTACAATAAACAGTGGATATTTCTCTGAAAGTTTTTTTAGCGTAAACTCCAGATTGGGATACAGGATACCGCCTTCCCTTAAAATATACGGAACTTGTTCTTTACAGCAGTGTATAACAGCTTCCAACTGCTTTTCAATGCTTAGATACGGAAAGAATTTCTCCCCAATTTCTTTAACATGCAATCCTTGAACGCTTTTGAGCATTTCAATAGTTATAGGTTCCTGAATTTCCTTCCTGTCCTTAAAAACTTTCTCCCATGCACTAAATGTAGTCTCAGTAGCGTCCCAAAGAGTGCCGTCCA
The DNA here is from genome assembly GCA_023416855.1 of Bacillota bacterium. Lineage (GTDB taxonomy): Bacteria > Bacillota > Clostridia > Tissierellales > Sedimentibacteraceae > Sedimentibacter. The sequence continues at coordinate 10,364 of JAEZGU010000198.1, read as the reverse complement.
AGTCAAATATAAGTGAGTCTATTAATTTCATTTGTTTTCACAACCTTAATGTTATTTTAAAGTCAGTTGCTCAGAATTTTGAGCTGTACTTTAAGTCTGATTACTTGTTTTCATAAATGTTGCTATTTCTCATTACTTCTAAGTGCCCTATCCACTGCTGCAAGAGCATGAATAGATGTAGTATCAAACAACTTAATTTTACAATCGTTCTGGTTTACCAGTAAAGGGATTTCCGTGCACCCGAGAACAATTCCTTCAGCACCTTTGGAAGCCAGGTTATTGATTATTTCCAGATACAGTTTCCTTGAAGAATCCTTGATAACTCCATGAACCAGTTCATTATATATGATGTCGTGTACCGTTTGCCTACCCACTTCATCCGGTATAATGACTTCTATACCGTGTTTTTCGAGAAGCCTACCTTTATAGAACTCTTGCTCCATAGTAAACTTTGTACCCAGCAGCCCGACCTTATTGACTTTTTCCGCTTTAATATATTCTGCTGTAGCATCGGCAATATGCAGAACCGGAATACCAACATTCTTCTCAATGTCATCGGCCATTTTATGCATGGTATTGGTACAGATGAGCAAAAAATCAGCGCCACCCTTCTGAATGTTCCTTGCAGCGTCTATCATTATAGCTGTTAACTTATCCCAGGCACCTTCATGCTGGAGTTTTTCAATTTCAGCGAAATTTACCGAATACATAAGACATTTACATGAATTATGCCCACCCAGCTTTTCCTTCACTGCTTCATTGAGAATTTTATAATATTGAAGAGATGACTCCCAACTCATTCCACCAATTAATCCGATTGTTTTCATAAATTCCCTCCAAAAATCTCCGTTAAAATATATATGTGTCGCTAACATATATCCTCCAAATTTTACAACTCTATTTAACGAAGTATCGATCAATATTCTTAATATTCTATATGGTATGTTATGTAAAATTATAAGTCAAGCATACTTATGTAGGTGGGCGCTTTTGATTTTAAAATGATTCATCTTTTAATATATAATTTTCAAGCATTAATGTTTAATCCTTTACTAATATATTATAATTGAATTGAGGATTGTACTACACCATCCATCAAATATATTATCCTATCGCCAAATGCAGCAGCTTCCTTAGAATGCGTAACCTGGATTATAGTCTTTAACTTCTTCCTATTGATTTCTTTGAAAAGTTCCATAATTGCCATACCATTTTTGCTGTCCAAGTTGCCTATAGGTTCATCTGCCAATATAATTTCAGGTTCATTTATAAGTGCTCTCGCAATAGCAACCCTTTGCTGCTGACCGCCAGAAAGCTCTCTTGGCGTATGTTTTCTCCTATCTGAAAGTCCAACTATGTCTATGATTTCATCCAAATTCTTGGTATAGTTTTTCATTTTCTTTTTATCTAAGAGTACAGGCAACATAATATTATCCTCTACAGTTAAATTAGGTATCAGGTTATAGAATTGAAAAACAAACCCAATGTCCCTTCTTCTCAGCATACTTTCCTCTTTATCTTTCATAATAGAAAGTTCATTTCCTTTTATCATTATTTTTCCCGAACTAGGCTTATCCAAAGACCCAAGCAAATATAACAATGTGCTTTTTCCAGACCCGGACGGCCCCATAATGGATACAAACTCTCCAGAGTAGATTTCAATATTAATATTTTTCAAAACCTCAACATCAACGTTACCCAATCTATATGTTTTACATAGATTCTCAGTTTTGACAAGAGCACTCATTACTTAAATCTCCTTTTTAGAAGTTATTAGCAATTCTGTAGATAGCACCTTGTTATACACACTGCCATACCCAATCAATTTACTCTGTTAAACAACATCAATTATTACTTGAACATTAAAGTTAAGCATTAGTGAGTCATCATGCTTATCAAGTTCTATGATAATCGGAACTGAAGTTTCACCATTATTTTGAACAGCACTTGCTGAAATAAAGCTAACTTTTCCTGTGAGCTTTTTGTTTTGATTGTATTCAGGTATAATAGAGACTTTTGCACCGACCTTGACGTCTTCTATAAATTGTTCATCCACACTGGCTTCAACAACTAAATTATCTAGATTTACTATACTTAAAAGCTTCTCAGAGGGAGTTATAACACTTCCGGTGCTCTTACTTAATGAGCATACCAGTCCATTGCTCACATTAGATATGATGAACTTTCCATTCAAAAAGCTTTTTTTGAGTTTACTCCTCATTTCCTTAAGCTCATCCTCTAATAATTTGATGTTATTAGAATAATCTTTTATGGTGGCTTTCAGTTGTAAAAGTTGCATTTGTTCACCTTTTATATCCGTTTTTCTACTAACTTCAGCCTTATCCAGTAGATATTTTACGTCCTCATAGTTTTTCTTTTTCTGTTCCACATCTTTTAAATAATTGTTGAATTCCTCCTGTGAAATGGCACCTAGTTTTAACAACTCTTCATTCCCCGCCTTATTTTCCAGAACACTATTGTACTCCCACTCCGCATACTTCAAATCATTGAGCAGTTTCAGATTTTCGGGGTCGCTATCCTCAGTTTTACCAGGAAATTTTAAGGCCATTTCTTTTCTGGTATCTTCAACTTTTTCCCTATATAATTTCACTTGCATTTCCTTACTGGCAATACTGTTTAAATATTCTTCATATCCTATTGTCAAAAGCTTATCGCCTTTTTTTACTGTTTGAAATTCACGAACACTTATATCATCTATCGTCGCTGTAAACGGAAGATAAATGTCCTCAGTTTCTGACGCCTTTACTGTACCGAAAGCTTGTACCGGGCGCTTGATATTATCGGGATTTATTATCTGAGGGTTAATTGAGCTATTTGAATTCTCACAGGCTGAAAGAAAGAAACAAACTATAATAGTTATAAAAAATAATGCTTTCTTCATAAAAATACACCTCCTAATCAAAACGAATATACTTTATATATTACGGACTAAACGAATTTAATTGACTCAACGATATTTAACTTAGCCAACCAAATTGCAGGAACAATTGATGTAACCACTGTGATAATTACTCCTGAAATCATGCAAAACACGATTATCGGCCATGAATAATAAATATGGCTAAAAATATTAAGCGACTCCATAATATTGGGAATAATCAATGACAAATTCATAGCTCCAAGTAAGATTCCTAAAAGCCCCCCAATAATACCACCTGTCAGCGCTTCAATAAATGTCATTTTAACGATTTGTACTTTGCTCATTCCTATCGACCGATACATGGCTAATACACGTTTTCTTTGAATAAAGCTAATTATTAAATTATTTAGTACTCCAAAAACACCTATAACCATAGTAATAATTGAAAATGCAATTAGTATAACAAATGTCTGCTGGCTACTATCCATAGCGTCCTTTTCTATCTCATTTACAGTATTAAGAACAGGCTTCTGTCTGGCAAAGAGGGTATTAAGCTGTTTTACCGTATCATCAATATTTCCGGAGGCCTTTATGTATATCGGATTATAATAATTTCCGCCAATATCCTGCTTAAAGTTTTTGTGTGATATCAGCGCATAACTCCCTCCTCCTTGTAATATGTCTTCAAAGAAACCAATAATTTTGTAGTTTCTTTCACATTTATAGCCATTTTGTAAAAAGAACCTTAAGGTTATTACTTCCCCCTTCTTAACATCTAGCTTGTTTCGTAATGTATTAGTCAACAAAATATTTCTATCTTTATCTAGCTCATCTATAAGAAGCTGCTTATTTTCCCTTGTATCAATATCATAAAAGTCAAAAAACTTCTTTGAATCAACACCCTGAATCAACCATATATTATTATCCTTACCTATAACTTGAGCTCCATTATAGCTAAGACTTCCACTTATATCTTTAACCCCGTCTGTATCAGCTATCAGGTTTAATATATTTTTATTGGCGTTGCTCATATTCATAACAATATCATATGAGTATCGGTTGAAATAAAAGGAGATACCGTTAATTTGACTGAGATTCACAGTAGTTACAATAAACAGAAATGATACCCCTATTACCAATAAAGATACATTATTAATAAAATTCTTATTATCTCTTACATTTTTCGCAGCAATTATTCCCTCATTACCAAATACATAAGAATATACTTTTTCTAATGCTATAATAAATTTAGTAACAAAGAACGGCACCAATAATACAAATGACATAAATGACATCAGAATACAAATAATATGAATCCAAAGCCCGATATTGCCGGGTACTAAGTATGAAAAGCATATTGCCAGGCCAAAAAGAAATATTCCAACAATAAAGCTAATTACACTGTTGCCGTGCTTTCCCTGTACATTATTAAGTACTATTTCTTTTATAGGTATTGAAGAAACCTTAATAATAGGAATTATAGAGCTTATGAGACTCAATGAAATTGCCAGAAGGAAAGTAATAAACAAATCTGTGTAATTAAATTCAATATTGTTTATTGTCCTAAAATCCCGCCTTATTAATAACTTCGCAGTAATGTTCAATACCCCTACTCCAGCTAAACATCCGATGGCTCCCCCAATAATTCCATAACTTAAGCTTTCCAACAACAGTATAAAGTCTGTAGTTGCTTTTCTTGCTCCAATACTTCGAAAAGTGCCAATAGCAGACATTCTTTCAAACGTTATAATTTTGAAGGTTGAATAAATTATGTATATAGTCATAAAACTTAAAAGAACAGTAACAATTAAAATTGGTGTTGCAATACTATCGCTCTGCCTCTTTACTTCCCTCTCATTAAAAGGCTCTTTAACAACAAATTTCTCATACTCCAGAGACAGTTTATACTTAATCATAGGTTTTGCCATGGGGTTATTCAGTTTAATATAAATGGTATCTACCTTACCTCTGGCATCATAAATCGAACACAATTGTTCTTTTGGCACAACAGCATTTATTATTTTACCCTCGTTCGAGAAAGGCCCGGATTTGTAAGCAATACCGCTAACAATAAAATTATGCTTAATGCCATTTAAAATCAGAACCATTGTATCCCCTATGCTTAAGCCATACTTAACAGAGGCATCCCTGCTTATGATAATCCTCTTTCCTTTAAAATTTGTATTATCAGACCCCTTTATATAACTAATAGGTGTTAATTTTTGCAATTCATCAATATCAGCACCCAGAAGCTTAATTCCTACTTTTTCATTTTCCTTGGAATTATATGTAGCATAACCTGTAATCACACCAATAAAGTATTCCATATTCTTGCCATACTTTTCTACTCCGTCCATGTAGAAGAATTGAGTTGGAGAACTCTTATCAGCTGTTACAATAATATCCGAATACCCGTAAGTACTTCTCCACTGATCTGTTTGTATTTTAACCAGTGTTTTTGAAATGGTGATGGACGCAAAAAACATAGCGGAAGATACAACAATTGAGAGCAAGATTAATAAGGTATATGTTTTTTTCTCCAATAAGTTTTTGATAATATGCTTTAAAATAATTTTCACAAATCACAGCCCTTTACTTCTGAAAGTAACTTCTTTAATATTAAAACAAAGACGTATCATAAAGAAATCACTCTTGATACGTCTTCTATATGTAGCAGTAGTTGTCGGTAGATGGCCAAACTATACAAAAATTTATTTTTTAGAGTTTTCCGAGATTAATTCGTTATATTTTGAAGTCCTGGATTCTAAGTCTTCATAGAATAAGCCCATCTTCCAGGTCCCATCTTCATATACAACCATTTGTTTATAGGTTTCTTGCTCATACATATCAGTAAGGTCAGCATTTTCGATAAGTTTATCTATTTTCAGGTTAACGTCAAAGCCATAAGATTTTGTATATACTACTCCAAAGGTTTCCATCTTTCCGAACTTATCAGACTTTTTGCCAATACTGTAACTATCGAATTTAGTGATCTTTGCTACTGCTTCTCTCCATTTAACAAAAACATCTTTACTGATTTTTTGTTGGTCATATTTACATAAAAGATCATAAGCAGCATCGTAATCCCCTTTTGTCACATTATCAAGATAACTGCTAAGTACATTACGAGCATCTTTGTCACTACCACCAATAGTGCATCCCGAAATAATTAGAATAGAAAACAACAAAAATGAACTAATTAAAATTGGTAATAACCTCTTCATAAATCACCCACTTTGTATTTTTTTGGTAATTTTTATATACTATTACATTATATACTACTACGCCCTGTTTATCAATATAGTTACATTGATAGACAAAGTAAATGGATTTGCTACTTATGACATGAGAACAGGTAAGTTTGATAGAAATATTTGTAACGTTCCTAAATATCAATGAAAACTTCCATAAGTTCATTCCAATCACTTATATCCAGACAATTTCTTTTAGGAATATACTTATTTGACTTGTTTATTGCCCCTTTATACCAAATTGAAAAAATACCACTATCCGCTGCACCATCAACATCAAATACAGCATTGTCACCGATATACCAGACATCGCAAGGATTAAGCCTGGCCTTACGAAGCGCAAGCTCAAAAATACGTTTATGCGGCTTTCTAAATATGTATTCACTACTTGCAATTATAAACTCAAATTTATTTGCCGGAATATGCTTATTAATAAATGATCTCAGCATTTCACCACTGAAAGATATATTACTTAACACACTTGTGCGGATTCCCGAAATATTGAGGAACTCCAAGAACTCCTTAATATTTTTTGTAGGTTCTGCACCATAAGCCGCATTAGCAAAAATACTTTCCACCTCTGAGGAAGTTTTTGTTAACTCTACACCAAAATATTCATATAAATAATTTTGAAAAATGTGTTGATGGATTTCTAAGACCGATTGCTTTTCGAGTTCTACTCCATACCTGCCTATCTCTTTATTCAGCTCATTAGCTAAGCTTTGTACTTCCTCAGCAGAAATATTATTTGGATTTCTTGCAGCTTCACGTAAAACAGCTTCCGTTCCTTTCAGCCCATCAAAATGTTCTTCATTAACTAGTGTCTGACCATAATCAAAAATAATCATTTTGGGTTTATGCATGAGTAACCCCCTGATAAAAGTTAGTAACTAGAAACAGAAAAAAGAAATCCGAAATCAATTTATATTTCCCCTCAATCTTCAGTCATGTTTACTCGCATCAAATTTATCTTATACCATAAGTTTTGTCTTTTGGGATTTTTGAGTATATATCTACAACATTAAAAATACCATCCATTAATCTTCGGTTAAAGTTTAACGTCTTTCATATATGCTTTTGCAGTCAAAGCACCACCAGTTATCACAGCATCACGTACTAAGACAGGCAAACGAATAAGAAAATCTCCTGGTTCAAGATTAATTATGCCATGAAAATCTATCTCTTTTAATGCGCGAAATACATCATTGAAATTAATAGTCCCAGTACCTGGGAAAAAGTGCTGATCCGGATGAACAGGTGTAATTTTTCCAAGGTTATCATTTAAGTGAAGAGTACGTAAACGGCTACCGAACACTCGAATCATGTTAGGTATATCTTGAGACATAATGTGCGCATGACCAGTATCCAAACATATTCCAAATGACTCATCACCTATTCTTTCTATAAGATTCATCATATCGGAAGCTCTTGTAAATGGTGCGTGTAATTTTTGCAGACGTCCATCACATGTGTTTTCAATATCGATATATACTCCTGATGCTTTCGCAGACTCAGCTAAATCTCTGAACCAGCGGACATTATAATCCATTAGCTTTTCATGTAATTCTTCGGTTTCTACAACATCAGAGTAAAAAACAGGGTGAAATACGATTTCACTGCATCCCAACATGGCACAAGCTTTGATATTACGATAGAAAATCTCTGCAGGTGGTTCATACTCTAAATTTGGTTTAGCAAAAAGCCCGAGTTGGGCATGAGTCTGCCCAACAATCAGACCGGAGTCAAACACTACCCGACGCACACCTTCTATCCACAACATCCAATCCGATTGCATCATAGGACCATCGGGCGAGGAATAATCATAAAAATCAAAGTCAACTGAGTCATAGCCGGCACTTTTAATGCGCCTCATACATTCCGTTATGGAGCAGTCTTGGGCATAGCCGCTGGTTGACATACCTAATTGCATCAGTTGCACCACCTTTACACAGATTATATAAATATTTTTCAGTTCACAATTTTAAACGATTGTACAGTTGTATATTTCAAGTAATAATGGTTGTCCCTTTTCTCTATGCGTTTTCACACAACCTCAGCCATAACTACACTTTCATCTAATTATTCATATTTTACCATATTTTATCGGATATTGTAATTATGATAGATATTGTTGAATGAAAAAAATAAAGCCACATATCTCAGTACCTTTGTTGATACTATAATACATGGCTTTATTTTATGTTATCTATTTACTTAACAATATTCAACAAAATATGGTAAAATATGAGTAGTCGGATGAAGCTTAATTATGTTTATGCTGAGGGTATGAAACCGGATTTTATAAAAGGTTAATACTTGGAAATTCATAAACAACTTAATATTGTTGCATATTTGTAATAAAAGAAGAAGCATTAATTTATTATTGTTGGGGTGTAATTGATGATCAAGTATCTAAAAATAATTAAAAATGTAGTTTTAGTTTTAATTTTTATTATTGTTTTATTCCTTGGAGTTATGGCGATTTATCATCATATTATGCTTTTAAAGGAAAAAATTCATATCAAAACTGCAGGCACATTGGTTAATGTTGACGGTTTTAATATGAATGTATACGTTGAAGGGGCAGAGCAGAAGAAAGAAACTCCTACCATTGTTTTGCTATCAGGCTCAGGAGTGTCAGCTCCTGTCTATGATTATAAAGTATTATATTCAAAGTTATCGGATAAATACAGGATTGCTGTAGTTGAAAAATTCGGATATGGATATTCGGATGTTAGTGGAAAAGACAGAGATGTCGTAACAATGGTAAAGGAAGATAGAGAGGCTTTACAAAAGGCTGGAGTGAGTAGACCGTATGTTTTAATGCCTCATTCTATGTCAGCGCTAGAGGCGATTTATTGGGCAAAAGCATACCCTGATGAGGTGAAAGCAATTATCGGATTAGATATGGCAGTTCCAGACAGTTATCATAAAGAAGACAGTAATATGTCAAAAATTACATTTATGAAAGTAATGACTTTTTTTGGAATGCATAGGATACCTGCATTTTGTTACATAAATGAGAATGAACTTTCAAAGGAAGAGATTCAGCAACATAAGTTTTTAGTTTATAGAAATTCATTAAATGATGATGTTTATGAAGAATGTAAAATGGTTTATAAGAACGCAGAAGCAGTAAAAAAGGTTGGGACACCGAACATTCCAATTTTAATGTTTACAACTAATTTGGGTGGTTCCGATGGCTGGAAAGGTTGGGTAGAGGCCCAAGATAATTTCGCTCGTCAATCGGATAAATGTGAACAGATTAAATTAGAATGTGGGCATAATCTACATTACTATAAATCTGACTATATATCAAAACGTATTAAAGAGTTTATGGAAGATTTGAGTAAGTGAATAGGCGTGCATAGTTTGAAGTTTGGTTACTTCACATTCTTTAAAGAGACAATTGTGGTAACTGCAAATTTGTAGAATGTTATTTTTCTTCGGCGTATTCAGATACAGAATGTTTTGTAAAAAACAATTGTTTGCTCCCGCAAGAATGTAAATTTATAATGTTTAAAGAATAATTATGAACTTGACACCAAAAACTATAGTTTATATAATGTTTCAAATAGCTAAATTCTGTGAAGAGAAAAGTATCCTTATAAAATTTCTTTCAGCGAGCCGGAATAGAGTGTAAGTCCGACAAGAAATTATCTGGAGAAAAGGGTCTCGGAGAAGCGACCTGAGCTTTCAAGTAAAGGTACGACGTTTACTGCGTTAAAGTTATGAGTGGGTTGAAAGTCAATCAACTAGAGTGGTACCACGGGATTTGTCCGTCTCTTATTTTTATAAGAGGCGGTTTTTTATTATGTACTTTTGCTTGGAGGTGTATTATGAGAAAAATATCTGAACTAATTACAGATATCGTTAAGAACGCATTTGTAACATGCAACTATTCAGCAGAATATGGGATTGTCACAATATCAAATAGACCTGACTTATGTCAATTCCAATGTAATGGTGCCTTAGCAGCTGCGAAAGAGTATAAAAAAGCTCCCATTGCTATCGCTTCTGAAATTGCAAACTTACTGAAAGAACATCCTGATTTTAAAGATGTAACATATGTAATGCCCGGTTTTATTAACATAACTGTAGATGATCACTTTATTATTAGGTACCTAAATACTATGGTTCATGCAGATAAATTTGGCTGTGAAGAAATTGGACATAACAAAACCATAATTGTTGATTACGGTGGACCTAATGTTGCAAAACCTCTTCATGTA
>JAEZGU010000104.1 GCA_023416855.1 Bacillota bacterium | reverse complement strand
TATTCTTTTTGTTCCTATCCATTGAATTAATAACATTTTTATGCTAATATGACTTATACAATTTAAGGTAGGTATTGTTATGGAAAAAGCACCATCAAAGTATATAGTATTAGTAGGAACATTTTTTACTTCACTTTCATCAATAATTATTAGGTTTTCAACAGCACCGGCTTTAGTAATATCATCCTATAGGATGCTTTTTACATGCATTATGCTGCTACCTTTAATAATAAAAAACCGCAATGACTTTGCAGAGTTAAATAAGAAAAGTATATTGTTATGTTTAATAAGCGGTATATTCCTTGCACTTCACTATGCAACATGGATATCATCAATTAAATTAACAACTATTGCAAACTCAACCATTTTAGTTTCATGCAGCCCTATATTTGTTAGTTTAGCAAACTATCTTTTTATTAAAGAAAAAATAAGCAAGAAAATGATTGTGAGTATTTTTATTTCACTATCAGGAACAATTATTATTGCCTTAGGTTCATCCGGCGTAACTGCAAGCAATATGATGCTTGGTAACATTCTTGCATTTTTAGGTGCTATTTTTGTAGCCGGTTATTTAGTTATAGGAGGGATAGTAAGAAAGAATTTAAGCGCAAGTGCTTATGTATTTATTGTTTATTCTGTATCAACAGTTGTATTATTTGTCATGTGCTTATTAAGCAAAACTCATTTATATCCGTATCCACCATATGAATTTATGCTGTTTATTAGCTTAGCATTCTTCTGTTCCATTTTAGGTCATACATTGTATAATTACATGGTTAAATATGTTTCATCAACACTTATATCTGTATCCACCTTAAGCGAACCAATATTTGCAAGTTTGATGGCATTGTTTATTTTCAATGAAATTCCTTCTTTATATACCCTTATTGGAGGTATTATAATCATTACAGGTATATTAAACTATCTCATTACACAAAATAACGAAAGTTTAAAAATAAAGAACTAATTTTATATAAGAGGAACAAAATGAATTATGAAATAATCGGCAAGCAATCATCAGAATTAGAAGATATTAACTCCAATAAATTGCCACTTTTATTATTAATAATGTCAATTTTATTTATTCCTGCTGCTTATGTTATAGCAGCAGCTATATTAATTAAAGTATCTGTTAAAAACAGTTTGAAAAGAAAATTAAACTTACCAACTACTTTATTATATGCATATATTGCAATTGGTTTAATATCTTCAGAGTATAAAATAATTTCCGTGTTTTTTGGAATGTTAATTATGCTATGCGCTCATTCCTTTAACATTTTTAGTACTTATTTTCCATTAAAGGATTTATCAAAAGTTAAAAAATACTTATATATAATATCACTATTAGTTTTTTTATATGGCATCTTTCAATTTATTAATCCGAACTTCATAATACCTGCTAAATGGATTGATACAACAGAGTATAATTTAAATAAAAGGATTTATTCCACTTTTTTCAATCCCAATGTTTTTGGGTTCTATTTAAATTTTATAATTCTATTGGCATGTGAATCATTAAATATAAGAAAACTAAATTTAGAATGGTCTGTGTTTTTTAGTGCTATTATATGCTTGGTATTGACTTTTTCAAGAACAGCTTGGATTTCATTAATAATAACTTTAATAATTGCAGGCTTTATAAACAAAAAATATTTTAAATATGCTCTAATAGTAGCTGTTATAATATTTAGCTCAGACTTATTGTTAGGATCAGGGCGTATCGATCCTACAAAAGCCATAAATGACAGTTCGTTAATATACAGATTTCAAATTTGGAAAGCATCAATTGAAATAATAAGAGATAACTTCATATCAGGAATTGGTTTTGGAACTTTGTTTATGCATATAGGAGACTATACAAATTCAGTAAGCATAAATATTGAGCACAACCATAGCATGTACTTACAGATATTTACCGAAACAGGTATATTGGGATTTGCAATATTTACATATTATTTAATCAGTATATTTAAATACTTTAATGATGAGTTTACAGAAAATCAAAAACATTTATTAGCACCGATTACTATACTAATAATGACGTTAATACACGGATTAGCAGATTCGGTTGCGCTTACGCCACAAATCATGATGATACTGAGCATTTACAGCGGAATTATAAAGTCAACAATTAAACGAAACAAAAGCTCTATTGACTGTTAGTTAATAGAGCTTTTAATATACTATTTTTTACTGTTTTCAATTGAAGCTTTGATAAAGTTTTTAAATAATGGGTGACTTCTTGTTGGTCTTGATTTAAATTCCGGATGGAACTGAGCAGCTACAAACCAAGGATGATCTTTTAATTCAACAATCTCAACCAATTTGTTATCAGGTGAAACACCGGAAATAATTAATCCGTTTTCCATGCAAACCTGTCTAAAGTCATTATTAAATTCATATCTATGTCTATGTCTTTCGTTAATCATATCAGCACCTTCATAGGCTTCTTTTGCCTTAGTACCATCTACTAACTTACATGGATAGCTTCCTAATCTCATAGTGCCGCCTTTATTTTCTACTTCCTTTTGCTCATTCATTAAATCAATTACAGGATGTTCAGTTTCTAAATTGAATTCTGAGCTGTGAGCATCTTTATAGTTTAACACTCCTCGAGCAAAATCAATTACCGCCATTTGCATTCCGAGACAAATACCTAAAAATGGTATATTGTTTACTCTTGCATATCTTGAAGCTAAAATTTTACCTTCTATTCCTCTATCACCAAATCCACCAGGTACTAATATACCATCGTGCCCTTGTAATATTTCTTTGTAATTTCCTTCGTTAACTTCTTCTGAATGTATCCAAGAAACATCTACATCTGCTAAATTATCTATGCCTGCATGTTTCAATGCTTCATACACTGATAGATACGCATCTTTAAGCTCAACATATTTTCCTACTAAAGCAATTTTTACATGATGATCATGTGTCTTTGAGCGTTTAACCATATCATTCCACTCAACTAAATCCGGTTCCTTGCAATTTAATTTGAAATAATCACATACTATTTTTGCTAAACCTTCTTCCTCTAACAATAAAGGTATGTCATATAGTGAGTCTGCATCAGTATTTTGAATTACATTTTGACTTTCAACATTACAGAACAATGCAATCTTTGATTTTAAATCCATAGTTATTTCTTTTTCAGTTCTGCAAACAAGAACATTAGGCTGAATTCCTATGCTTAATAATTCTTTTACACTGTGTTGAGTTGGTTTAGTTTTAAGTTCACCTGCTTTTGATAAGTATGGTAATAAAGTTACATGAATGTACATCACATTTTCTCTACCAACTTCATAACGAATTTGTCTGATTGCTTCCAAAAATGGTAAGCTTTCTATATCACCAACAGTACCACCAATTTCAGTAATTACTACGTCTACGTCATTTACATTGGATACTCTTTTGAGCATACATTTAATTTCATTAGTAATATGAGGTATTACCTGTACTGTTCCACCAAGGTAATCTCCTTTTCTTTCCTTATTTAAAACAGACCAATAAATTTTTCCCGAAGTAATACTACTATATTTGGTCAAATCTATATCAACGATTCTTTCATAATGCCCTAAGTCTAAGTCGGTTTCTGCACCATCATCAGTCACATAAACTTCACCATGTTGATAGGGGCTCATTGTTCCCGGATCCACGTTTAAATAAGGGTCAAATTTTTGTAAAGTAACCTTCAATCCTCTTGCTTTAAGTAATCTTCCTAATGATGCTGCTGTAATCCCTTTTCCTAATGAAGAAACTACTCCTCCCGTTATAAAAATGTATTTTGGCATTTTTTCCTCCTGCGTATCTCTTTGTATTATTCCAATTTTTAGATTTATAATTAATTTAAATTCATTATCTATTTATACCAAATTTCCCCTCTAACATAAAAAAGAGAGACAAAAAAGGGGTTTTTTTTTTGGCTCTTTTATTTGCTAAAAAATAATATATTATTGTATATAATTTTACAGAATTCTTCAAAAGTATTTACTAAACAATTCTATATTATCTAAAGCAAAAGGTCAATGATTTTTTAAAAAAATTTACATATACGTTGTACTATTGAAATTTATTATGCATATACATTTATAAAAGAATGCTGATTCTAACTGTATTAACTTAAAGGAGGATTTATTTTGTATAAATTAATTAGCGATACTTTTAATATTAATGAGTTTATTAATTCAAATTCAACTGAAGTTCTGTTGGAAAATGAATTTACAATCCCTGATAGTGCTCCAAATATAGAAAAAATTGTATCTATGGAGGCCAAAGTTAGGGTGAAAGGAGCTGATGTAAATAACGGTTCTGTTACTGTAAATGGAGAAGTTGTTTACAACATAATTTATCGTTCAAATGATGAAGAAGTATTAGTACATTCAATAACAGACACAATTCCTTTTTCTGAAGAAATTGTGTTGCCGGAAGCTGCAGAAGGAATGAATGCAAGAGTAGACACATATATAGACTATATTGATTCCGATTCTTCCGCAGAAAGAGCATATTCTATAAAAGCTGTTATTATATTAGATACCGAACTAACAAAAAATCACAATGTGACATTTGTGTCCAATTTAGAGTCAGATGGCAGCTTTCAAGCAAAAACAAGAAATGTAAGATACACTGATGAAGTTAATTCATTAATAGAGGAAGTTAATATAAATGATGCAGTAGAGCTTAATAAAGGTTCAGATGAAATTGCTAAAGTTCTAAAGGCTGATTCAGAAGTATATATCACTAACATTGATATATTAGATGACAAAATGCTTGTTGAAGGTATATGTAAAGTTGCATTTTTATATGCAGAAAACAACAATCTTAATTCAACAGGATATGTTTCTGAAGAATTTCCATTCACTCATTACATAGAAGCACGGAATTTAAGCGATGATATGTTAAGAGAAATCAGTGCTAATCTAAACAATATGACATACAAGGTTGCTGAAAATTATGACAATGAGTTGAAATTGATTGAATTTGACCTATCATTTAATATTAATGCAACTTTATATGATACCATCGAGAAAAACATAATTACAGATTGCTACTCAACAGAATATATGCTTGATATGGAATCTGACAAAGTTAACTTAACAAATATATCAGACATAATAAATAAAACAGTAAAATATGATAATAGTTTTGATGTTGTAACAGGAACAGTTAAGGATATTTACACAGTTGATATAAGCCCTAAAATTTCTGAAAAAAGAATACTTGACAATAAATATATTATTGATGGCTTCATGGATATGAATGTATTATATCTGAACGGTGACATCAATAAAATTGATAAGGCATATGCTTCTTTACCATTTACAGTTAGCTTTGATCTAAAGGAAGATGATGCCAAATCGAATATTGATTCTAACATAACTATTACTAAATCAGGAGCTTATAGAAAAGGAAGCAACTCAGTAATTGTTAACTGCGATATCAATGTATGCATGAAATTAAGCAACAATGACGAAATTACAGTTATCAGCAATATAGCAGAAGCAGAACCTATTGACAGAAGCAAAATGCCAAGCTTAGTATTCAGAGTTGTTCAACCGGGTGAAAGCATTTGGGATATTGCTAAAAACTATAACCTATCTATTAATTATCTGAAGGAAATAAACAAATTACCGGAAGATAATGTATTGACGCCGGGCACAAAAATAATAGTAGCAAGAATGGTGTAATCAATTGATTAGTATTTAAAAAGAGCGCATTTTGCGCTCTTTTATCATCTCTGTATATTTCCGAATTTTGTAAACTGACCAATCCATGCAAGCTCAACGGTTCCAACAGGGCCATTTCTTTGTTTTGCAATAATTACATCGGTTATACCTTTTTTCTCTGATTCTTCTTTATGATAGTATTCATCTCTGTAAAGCATCAGAACAACATCCGCATCCTGCTCTATGGCTCCGGACTCTCTTAAGTCAGACATAATAGGTCTATGGTCATTACGAAGTTCAGGAGCTCTGGAAAGCTGAGATAATGCCATTACAGGACAATCCATTTCTCTTGCAAGTGCCTTTAAACCACGTGAAATATTTGATATTTCCTGTTGTCTATTTGAAGAGTTTGTCCCATCTGACATTAATTGTAAATAGTCTATTACTATTAAATCCAAGCCTTGTTCTATTTTAAGTCTTCTGCATTTAGACATAACTTCAAATAATGAAATTGCTGCAGTATCATCTATAAAAACTTTGTAGTTAGAAATTGTGCTCATTACAGAAATTAACCTTGTCCAATCATCATCATCAAGATTACCCGTTCTAAGCTTAGAACTGTCAACCATTGATTCCATACTAATAATCCTTTGGACATATTGTTCCTTAGACATTTCCAGAGAAAATAAAGCAACTGATGCCCCTGTCTTTACAGAATTCATTGCAATGTTTAGTGCAAGAGCAGTCTTACCCATTGATGGTCTCGCAGCAAGTAGTATTAAATCAGATTTTTGTAAACCTGATGTCATTCTGTCTAAATCATCATAACCTGTAGTCAATCCGGTTAACCCACCCTTGTTCAAGGCTCTTTCCTCTAACCGGTTGAAAACATCCATTAAAACATCCTTGATTTCTGTAAAGGAATTAACACTTCTGTTCTGGGATATAGCAAATATTCTTGATTCAGCAAGCTCAATAATTCTTTGAACTTCGTCATTTTCTTTATAACTTTTCTCGATAATTTCATTAGATGCACTAATCAATTTTCTCAAAGTTGATTTTTCCCTGATAATATTGCAATATGCTTCAACATTTTTTGAAGTTATAATATTTTCAGTTAAATTTGCTAAATATTCAAAACCACCAATATAGTCAATTTTGCCCCTTTTGTTCAACTCCTCTGTAACAGTCAGAGCATCCACAGGAACATTTTGCATGTGTACCTGTTTAATACAGTCATAAATCTCTCTGTTTGCTTCAAAATAAAAATCTTCAGCATTTAATAAATTGATGACTTTCTCAACAGCAACATGATCAATCAAAGCTGAGGCAAGAACTCTTTGTTCTGCCTCTGCATTATGTGGCGGTACTTTTCCCAAGTTAATCAAATCAGCCATAATATCCTCTTATTTTTCAGTTACTATTACTTTTAAATTTGCATTTACCATTGAATGTAGCTTTATTTTTACGGAATATTCTCCAACAGATTTTATAGGCTCAGCTAAGTCAAATTTCTTTTTATCTATACTTATGTTATGATCCTTTTCAAGAGCTTCTGCTATTTCTTTTGTTGTAACAGCTCCAAAAAGCTTACCGTTTTCGCCTGCCTTACCCTTCATAACCACAGTAATTTTAGTTAATTCCTCTTCAAGCCTTTTTGCTTCATCCAATATTTCTTTATCTTTTGCTTCCTGTTGTTTTTTAGCATTTTCTAAATTTTTTAAATTAACAGGTGTTGCTTCTATAGCTAAATTTTTAGGAAATAAAAAGTTCTTTGCATATCCATCTTTCGCATTGATTAATTGACCTTTTTTCCCAACATTTTTCACATCTTCCAATAAAATTACTTTCATTTATTTTTACTCTCCTTCTTATAATGTGAGATTGCTTCGTAAAGTTTCTTTTTCGCTTCCTCCATGTCCAAGGTCGGAATTTGAGCACCGGCCATGTTCAGATGGCCGCCTCCTCCAATTTTCTCCATAATTACCTGTACATTGACTGTTCCTGAAGAGCGAGCGCTTATATTAATGTAATCTTCATTCCTTACAAGTACGAAGCTCATTTTAACATCCTTAATAGTTAAAAGCTCATCTGCACTTTGTGCAGCTATAACATTTGCATTGTCTGATATATCGTCAATATATGATATAGCAACATCATCAAATATAATTTCAGATCTTTCAATAATTTCTGTTTTCTTCTTCATTGAATCTAAGCTTTCATTAAAAAGCTCTTTGACATCAGTAGTATCTGCACCGTTTCTTCTTAAAAATGAAGCGGCTTCAAAGGTTCTTACACCTGTTTTAAACGTAAATGAGTTTGTATCAACAACAATACCTGCCAATAGTGAATCAGCTTCAAATTTAGTAAGCTTTATATGGTCCTCCATATATTGCACAATTTCTGAAACCAACTCACAAGTTGAAGATGCATATGGTTCTATATAATCCAACAATGCATTTTCTATATATTCTTCACTTCTTCTATGGTGATCCACCAACACTATTTTATCAACCTTACTTAATAGTTCAGGTGCTTCAGTATAGCTTGGTCTATGAGTATCTAAAACAACAATCAATGTATTTTGATCTATTAAGTTAAGTGCAGTTTCAGTACTAATTAAAGATTCAATATAGTGACTTTCTTCTTTTTTCATTCTCTCATACATATTCTTAAGAGCATAATTTATATTATTCAAAACAATGTATGATTTTTTTCCTCTGCTTTTTGCAATTGCATAAAGACCTATTGACGCACCTAAGCTATCCATATCACCTACACGATGACCCATTATTATTACATTAGAGCTTTGGTCAATAATCTGTCTCAAGGCATAAGAAATAATTCTTGCCTTAACTTTAGTTCTTTTTTCAACAGCCTTGCTTTTTCCACCGTAAAACTTAACAGAGTTCATTCTCTTTACAACTGCTTGGTCTCCACCTCTACCAAGAGCCACATCTAATGCTCCCTTAGCATACTCTATAAGCTGAGTCAAGTTTTTAGCTAATGCTCCGGTTCCAATACTAAGTGTAAAACTAAAGTCTGCTCCACTGTTAAGGCTTTTTACTTCTTCTAACATGCTAAACTTGCTTGCCTCAAGATTATCCAAAAACTTATTTTCAAACATCATCAAAAATTTTGATGTGTCGTATCTTAACACAAAACCATTCATTTCTGAAGCATATCTGTCTAATATTTTTTCCACTTCAGCAGTCATGGCCGCTTTTTCGCCTTTATCAAGCTTCTCAGATATTTCATCATAATTATCTATTTGAATTAAACTTACAATTGGTCTCTCATCGTTATATTTAAGCTTTAAGTTAGCAAATGCAGTATTTTCATTCCAATAACAAACGTATGATAAACCTTCTCCGAATCTTCCTTCCTCAAGCTTATAATACATTACATTAAAAGTTTTTCCTGTTTCATCTATTTCAACATTGTTTAAAACTCCGTCTTTACTGTCTTCCAAAGACTTTAAAGGAAAACTCTGTATAAAATCATTTATATACTCAATATTTTCAGTATCTTCACCTAACAGTTCCTTAAATTTATTATTAAACCAAAAAATCTTACCCATTGGACTTATAATACTAATAGGCAATGGTGAATTATAAAAAGAATTTACAGATAAGTTTTCTATATTTTTTGTATAATTTATTATGTAATTTTTAAGTTCTTTTTCTCTTTGTATCTGCCTTTTTAAAGCGAATCCTGCAGCTCCCATCAAAATTAAGCTTGCAATACCAGCATATATATACATGCCCTCAATCAAGAAAATTACAATTAAAACTATTAATACCGTCAAGTATATCAAACTGTCATCCTTTAAAAATTTAGGAGTACTTTTATTTTCCAAGACATTACCTCCATAAATAAATTATACAATTTTATTTAACTTTCTCAAATCTATTGTTAAATCAACAAGTCCTAACAAAGTTATCAATATAGAAACTCCTGAAAAAACAAATAAGGACAAAAATACTACTATAAAAGTCATAAGGGTTTGCATATTTTTGCTTAAATTTCTTTTAATAAAATACATTTTAATATAAGCAATACCTTGTAAATACATAGCAGCGAACATTATCAAGAATAAGTTAATCTGAATAGCATTTACATTAATGTTCAAAGCGCTCATCAAATATGATACTAACAGCATAGCAGCCATTGCAACCATAAATGTTTTAGGGAATGAAAAATAACCAAGTCCTTCATGGGCTTTGATTTTTATTTTAAATCTTCCGGCAAACTTACTTGCTACTAAATAATTAACATAAGAAGTTATAACTGATGACACAATTAGCACAGCTGGAAACATAATTGAAATAGTGCTAATCATCATTGGACCTATTTCATCAATAGTCTTTTTCATTTCTTCAATTCTGTCATTAACTAAAACATCAGGGTAACTATTTAGCATTTCCCTCATCATATCTAAGCTTTCGCTATAAATATCCTTTAACTGCTGCAAGAAATTAACTCCAATAATTAAATCCATTAAAAATATAAGGATTACAAAAGAAATCATATAAGAAGCAGTTCCATAAAGTATTGTTCTATTAGCATCCTTATCCTTACATATACCATATGCTAAAGCAATAGCCAGTGGAGTATAAAGTATAAAAAATACTAAGCCTGTTTGAATCCCTAAAAGCATTGAAATAATAATATCTGATGCAACTAAGGACAAACTTGCAAATTTTAATCCTTTTCTTTTAGCTAAAATTATAGCCGGAGTTGGATAAAAGAACATTATTACAGAAAAAAAAGAAGATAAATATGCTATAATAACAAGTATACCTGTAATCATTGCAGATTCTGTTATACTTGATGTTTTATAATTTCTGTTCATCTATACCTCGTATTATATTTAATCATATTATTTTAACCTATAAATAATATAAAGTCAAAATTTTATTTTATTCTTCAAGCTTTCTATACAATGTAGCAATGCTTATTCCAAGCTGTTTTGCAGCTTTCTTTTTTGCATCAAGATCATTTCCATACATTGTGATTTTGTTTGTAATAACTGATTTTTCATATAGCTTAGTTAAGTCAGCTAACCTAACATTTTCATTTTTATCATCAGTTCCTATTTTCTTTTTTATACTATCTTTACCTATCATATTGTTTTCTTCAAATATAACAGCATATTCAATTAAATTTCTAAGCTCTCTAATATTACCCGGAAATTTGTAATTTAGAAGTAGAATTTCCGCCTCTGATGTAAAACCCTTTATATCCTTATTGTAAATTTTTGAGAAATGATTCAAAAAATATCTTGATAAAATTATTACATCATAACCTCTCTCTCTAAGTGGTGGTAAATGTATTGGAACAACATTTAATCTATAATACAAATCATCCCTAAACAAATTCCTATCAACTAAAGAGCTTAAATTTTTATGGGTTGCAGAAATAATCCTTGGATTAACTTTTATTGGATCACTTCCTCCAACTCTTACTATTTCTTTTTCTTCTAACGCACGATTTAACTTAACCTGCATTAAGAACGGCAAATCACCAATTTCATCAAGAAATAGTGTTCCATCCTTACAAATTTCAAACTTACCTATTTTGCCTGATGTTTTAGCTCCTGTAAATGAACCTTTCTCATATCCAAAAAGCTCACTTTCAATTAAGCTTTCAGGGATGGCACCACAGTTTATTGCCATAAACACATTATTTTTTCTGCTGCTAAAGTTATGTATAGCTCTTGCAAAAATTTCCTTACCTGTACCCGTTTCTCCGTATATTAAAACAGAAGCATCATTTTCTGCTACCTGTATTGCTTCCCTTCTTGCTTGTAACAAGGCTTCGCTTTCACCAACAATATCTTCAAAGGTTATTAAGTCTTTTTTTCTGTTAGATTCAAGTACTGATTCCTTCATTTTATTAAAATCAGAAAACAATAGCACATAACCTTCATTGTTATTCTTAACAATAATGGGATTGGCATTTATCATAAATTCCATGCCGTTTAACCTAACAGGTCCTACTTCACCACTAAAATCATCAACCATCAACTGATTATAAACCTTCTCAGTCAACAATTCACAAATTTTCGGCATGTTATCACCGCTTAAATTCAACTTTTCATTTATATATTTATTGGTAGTTATTATTTCTTTATTATTGTTAATTACAATTATTCCATCGTTTAATGAATTTATCAATGTCAGCAGCTCTGATGATCTGTATTCAAGCATCTTGGCAGTATTTTTTTCACTGAGTATTGTTGAAATCAAATCACTTAATCTGCTTTCAAAATTCATATAACTCTCTTTATTTAAAATAAGATTCTGCTTTGCTATTTCATCATAAGCACACATTCCCAATACACCTATAATTTCATTGTTAAATTTGATGGGAATACAGAATTCTATTAATTCCTTGCAGTCGTTAGAGTTAGTACAGTTCATACACATTTGGTTTTCCTTAGGATTCTCTATAAAATACTGCTCTCCGGTTAATATGCAATTATGAAATGCAGAATTAACAGGCGCCTTCCTGCCTGTTTCAATATGACTTTTTACAGTTGTAACAACCCTGTCCAAATGCTCGTCTACTATAGTTATATCAACATGAGTAACTGCTTGTAGCGCATCTATTATATGCAAAAGCTCAGAACTAATACTCTTTAACTTACTCATAACTTGTCCTTTCAAAAAATCTTCGGGATATGCCCTATAAATTATATCTACATTATAATATATTTCTACTAATTATACAAAAGGTTTATTGAACTTTGTATAAATTAATGTATGTTTTTTATCATTTTTGATAAATTATTTTCAAAAATGATAAAATCTGCAATCAATAAATTTCAACCACTTTAATTGTGCATCCATAAAAATTTATCATTTATGATAATAATTACTATGAATAAAATTATATATTAATCGCCTAAACGCTCAAATTGCATGACAATCGTTTTCTATGATAAATATACTTTTATTGGCACAAAATGTGCATGTATTTAGGCGGAGGTGTGGTATGGATAATAAGCTATTAGTAGATATATTAAAAAATCAGGTTGTACCTGCATTAGGGTGCACAGAACCCGGAGCAGTTGCGTATGCAGTTGCAAGGGCTAAGGAAATATTAGGTAGTGAAGTAAAGCAATTAAATATATATGCAGATAAAAATATAATTAAAAATGGTATGAGTGTAGGTATACCGGGAACAAACGAACATGGAATCATTTTTGCCGCAGCTTTAGCTTTAGTTATCGGTAAATCTGAATACAAATTAGAGGTTTTGAAGGATGTAAATAATGACAGTATAGACAAGGCCTTAAAAATAGTTGATTCTAACATTATCAGCTTACAGCTTGAGAGTGTACAAGGACTGTTTATTAAGGTTGAAGCAATTGGTGAGACAGATAAATCCTATGTTACAATAAGACACTCACATACAAATATAATCAGCGAAACAAAAAACGATAAAGTTATACTTGATAATACTGCAACTATAGAAGGTTCTTTTGAAATAAAACATGAAATCAAGCAATATAATATTGATAGTTTAATTAAGTTCGCCAATGAAGCGCCATTAAAAGATATAGATTTTATTCAAAACGGAATAGATTTAAATATGAGAATTGCAGATGCCGGTTTATCAGGAAAAACCGGTGTTGGTTTAGGTAATTATTTTTATAACAGTGCAAAGGATGTTTTTTCAATGGCTAAGGCATATACAGCTGCAGCTTCTGAAGCACGTATGTCCGGTTATCTTTTGCCTGTTATGAGTAGTGCAGGTTCAGGAAATCATGGACTTGTAGCAATAATTCCAATCTCATTCATAGGACAAGAAAAAAATATAGATAGAGAAAAAATAATCAGAGCAGTTACATTAAGCCACTTAGTAACAATATTTGTCAAGGTGCATTTAGGCTCCTTATCACCGGTTTGTGGCTGCGGTGTTGCTGCCGGTGTAGGCTGTGCTGCCGGACTTACATACTTGCTTGACGGAAATATTAATCAAATAAAGGGATCAATCAACAACATGGTTGCAGGAATATCTGGTATGCTTTGCGACGGTGCTAAATTAGGATGTTCTTATAAACTTTCAATATCTGTTGATGCAGCTGTTGATGCTTCAGAAATGGCTCTGAAAAATATTTTTATCCCTGATGATAATGGCATATTAGGAGATACCCCTGAAAAAACAATCGCAAACTTAGCCCATGTATCAAACATAGGTATGAAAAATACAGATGATGAAATTTTAAAAGTTATGATGAGCAAGTGTTAATTAATCTTTACAGTCTGCGTATTTTGGAATATACTAAATACCATATTAACATAGTAAAGAGGTGCAGTATGAAAAGAAAAATTAGTTTGTTATTGTGTGTTATATTAATTTTATCTTCATTTACTTCTGCATTTGCAGAAAATATAAACAAAGATAAATTTGAAACAGATTTAGAATTTTTGAAAAATGTAATTTACTTTGTTACTGAAAACTATCAGTATGAAGTAGGACAAGAAGAAATTCTTGAAGGCTTATATGATGGATTTTTTAGCGTATTAGACGATTACAGCGTTTACTATACACCGAAGGAATATAATGTGATGCTTGATGATACAGCAGGAGAATTTACCGGAATTGGAGTTCAGATTATTGATTCTAACGGTCAAATTGTAGTAATTACTCCGCTACCAGGTTCGCCGGCTTTAAAAGCAGGAATAAAAGCAGGGGATATTATAAAATATGTTGATGATTATGATATCACAGGAGTTACTTCATCCCAAGCATCTCTTTTAATAAGGGGCGAAGAAGGGACAAGTGTTAAAATAGGAATTCTCCGCGGTGAAGAAATCTTGAATTTTGAAATCATAAGAGCTAAAATTAACACAAGCTCTGTTGAAGGTAAAATCATGGATAACAATATAGGCTATCTAAAGGTTACAGAATTTTCAGATAACACAGTTAAACTTGTTAAGGATGAACTTTCAATATTCGACCAAAATAATGTAAAGAAAATAGTTATAGACATGAGAAACAACGGTGGAGGCACATTACAAGCAGCCGTAGACATGTTAAACCTATTTGTTACAGAAGGTCCAATACTATATGTTGATTATGCAACAGGAGTAGAAGATGTTTATGAAAGTAAACTAAAGGAACAGAAATATGAAATAGCAGTATTAATAAATGGTGGAAGTGCAAGTGCAACGGAAATATTTGCAGGCGCTGTTAAATACAAAAATGAAGGTATAATAGTTGGAACTAAATCATTTGGCAAGGGTATTGTACAATCTCTATATCCTTTAAAGGGCGGCAGCGGAGTAAAATTTACAACAGGAGAATACTTTTCGGTTAACAGAACACCAGTACATAAAATAGGAATCACACCGGACATCATAGTAGAAAATGAAGTAATTGATTTTTCAAAATATCCATCATTCAGCAATGTAAATAAACCGGTATTAGGAACTGTAAGCTTAGATGTTTTAGCAGCTGAAATGATACTAAAAACTTTAGGATACGATGTAGATGAACCCGATGGAATTTATGATCAAAAGTCCTTTAATCAAGTTATGAAATTCCAACAAGATAACTCTTTATATTCATATGGAACGATTGATATTGCAACACAAAAATCATTATACAACGCATTGATAAACAACGCTGAAGATAAAATTGAAGATTTACAGCTAAAAGAAGCTGTTAAAGCTTTAATGAAATAAACAAATTTCAACAGCAAAAGGGGAGACTCTGACGAATCTCCCTTTTTTATTGCCTTACAAGCTCATGGATGCTTCACGTAAATCTATACCGTCTCCAATAACCATCGATGTTAAAATACCTTCACTAATTATTTCTGCCATCTCATAAATAAAACAAAGGCGTGTATCTTGAACCAACTCATGAAAATCCTTTTCACTGGAATCAACAATCCCAATTATTGAAATGTCCCCTATTTCAGGAAGCATTTTTCCTATACCCTTCCCGGGAGTTATTGGACCGTCTCTAACCTCAATAATTCCTTGGTTTTTCTTACTGCTTAAACAAGCATCTATGGCAAATACTCTATCGTATTTTTTCTTTTTTATTATTCTTATGTATTCATTAATATTTAAAGCATGCACAGGTTTTTCAAGTGTCCCGTAAATATCAATGCCTAAATTTGCTTTTGATAACAAAGTACCTGTTAAAGGTCCTAAGCTGTCAACAATGCATTTGTCGGTTCCAATACAAACAATTGCAGAATTTCTATTCAATTGATTGCTTAAATAGTGGCCTATTTTTAATGCTGCAAAACTATTTTTGTAATGAACTTCAATTGGATTCAAAAGGTTACACCCCCCATGTATATTAGTATATACAGATGGGGGGTGTTTTATGTGTTATAAATCATCACCTTTGTAGTAATCATTAAAGTCGTTAAATTCATTAAATTCTCTTCTCATGTTGAAATCTTCATAAGAACAAATTTGATTTTGTAATGCAATTTTCTTAAGTGCCAAATAAAGCTGTGCATCTGTTGCGTCAAAATACGGATTAACGAATAAGGTTCCAACTACGAATGCTATAAATCCGAGTATGTACCAACCCAAAAATGATAAGTCTAATACAAATGCATCTGCTTTATGACCGTCCATCATTTTTCTGCTGAGTGTTATTGCTTGTTCCGCTCCTATATTAGGATTTTCAGCAATAATATAAGGTACCATCCTGTATGAGTACCCCTTTACAATTCCCGGAATAACTAAAAGCAATGTCCATAAAAATAAGAAAATATCTCTTAAAAGCATAGTAAATATAATTCCTTGATAATTAGCTCTATCAAATGCAAAGCCGTAATAACCATTAATATTTTTAAATTGAGCTAAATTAATAAAATATTTTCTTGAACCTATTTCTAAAGAATATCCTATCAGTAACCTGTAAGCCAAAGCTAAAATTGCTAAACCACCTAATATTATAAAAATATCTGGATTTCCATATACATACTCACCAATTTTTTCGCTAACTTTGTTTGAGGCTCCTCTTCCGTTACCAGTTGCAAATGCTATTACTAAGCTTATTAAAAAGGCTTGCCAATAATTGCCCTTTAGAGATTGTTTTGCCAATGATTTAAGTTCTACTCTATCCCACATACATACCTCCTTGTTTTTTATAATTATACCATACATTTATAATATATTGGAAGTTTTTTTGTTTTATGAATAGCATCCTGCATGTTTATCATTGACACAAACTACATAAAGAAATATAATACTTCCATAACATTGAAAGCTGGTGACATTGTGATAGATTACATAAAGCGAACCGGAAAATTATTATTCGGTTTATTTCTTTATTCTTTAGGGCTTACATTAAGTATACAAGCAAATGTAGGTCTTGCTCCTTGGGACGCATTTAGCATAGGTGTATCTAATATTTCAGGTCTTACTTATGGAAATGTAAGTATATTTACAGGAATTATAATCTTAATTGTAGTAGCGGGTTTTTTAAAAGAAAAAATTGGTTTTGGAACGTTATTAAACACTGTGTTGATAGGAATATTTGTTGATCTTATGCAATCTATTAAATTGATACCATTTATGACAAATTTCTATTTGGGAATATTAATGCTTCTTTCCGGTCAAGTAGTGGTAAGCTTAGCTACTTACTTTTATATCAGCTCAGGTATGG
Source organism: Bacillota bacterium (assembly GCA_023416855.1). Lineage (GTDB taxonomy): Bacteria > Bacillota > Clostridia > Tissierellales > Sedimentibacteraceae > Sedimentibacter. Next base: position 13,907 of record JAEZGU010000104.1, on the reverse strand, counting down.
GATGTGGCCCACGAGATACTCTTATGGTCGCATTAGGAAAATTGCTTCCCAAGGTTCCCATAGGTGCAATCAGAGGTTCAATCGAAGGAACTGTATTGATTATTGGTTTCATGTTGGGAGCTAAAGTTGGTATAGGAACAGTAATAGCGGTATTTGGAATCAGCTTCATACTTCAAACAACATTTAAACTATTAAAATTTGATGTAAAAGCAGTTGTACATGAAAATATTTTTGAAACTTTTATAAACATAAAAAACATATTGTTTAAAAAAATTGAAGATTGTTGAAAAAGTTCAACAATCTTTTATTTAAATTCTCTACATTTTTTTATAAATATATCTATATTTTGCTTTTCCTTTTCTACATCAGGGTTTTTTCTCCCCATCCTATCACAATAGCCTAACAATGCTACTTCATTTATATCTGTGTCTTCTTTCATTTCTTTTATGTTTGCAAAGGGCATTACTTTTACCACATGAAGTATCTGCATATGCCACCTAATAAGTGCTGTAACCTTTTTAATAAATATTTCATCGGTGATAAATTCGCTTAAAAATTCACGGGCCATAACCGCTCCAACCTTTTCATGGTCATAAGAAGTAATTTTCCCCTTCTTTATTTTAGTAGTATCAGGTTTGCCAATATCATGCAATAACGCCGCCCACATAAAAACCTTTTGATTTTTGCTTTTATGCTTCTCTTTTGCTGCATAATCTATAACAAGCATGGTATGATTCCAAACATTACCTTCCGGATGATGTATAGGTGATTGCTCTGCTTTTGTTAAATTATAAAGCATATAAAATGGATGTTTTTTCATTAAAGGCATATCTCTTATGCTTTCAAAAAAATCTGATGGCTTTTCATCTATTAATAAATGATTATTAATTTCATATAAAAGTGTTTTTTTATTATCTTCATTTAACAACTCATACTCTATTTTCTTTTGTTTTAATAATTGCATTTTTACCTCTTAATTTTAATTTAAGTTAATATATATTTTTCCACTGTTTATATGAAATATGCTTTCTTTATATGGTAATGAATCCAATGCATTTTTGTACAAAAAATAAAAAGTCACGCAATTGAGTGCAATTGCATGACTACTGTTTATATAGCGCATTCAACGTTGCTTTCTTCACATTGTTTAAATGTTTTAAAAATATGTCTTAATAATTCAAAGCAATTCTTTACTGTTTTTCCATCTTCATCATCTATAACAGGATTTAACTCAACAAAATCCATAGATGTAATATTTAACTGTCCAATAAATTCTGTAAATATTTCCTTACCCTCACTTAAACTGAAGCCTTCAGATACTGCAGTTCCTGTTCCAGGCACAATTAATTTATCAAGAGCATCTATATCAAAGCTTAAATGTACTCCGTCAACATTTGAATTGTTTATTTTAGTTATAACAGTTTCTATGATATTTTCTAAACCTTTTTCACGAACTGTATCCATAGTATACAAATTCAACTTAGTTCTGTCTGCAATTTCAAATTCACCCGGGTCAATATCTCTAGCGCCTATAATGTATACATTTTCTGGCTTTACTTTTTGTCCCTTATAATAAATATTTGTTAATTGAGGGTTTCCAACATTCATTGATGCCGCTAAAGGCATACCATGTATATTTCCTGATGGTGATGTGTCTTCTGTATTTATATCACCATGCGCATCTATCCAAATTACAGCTATTTCATCAAAATATCTGCTTGCACCGGCCAAGCTTCCCATTCCAAGAGAATGATCACCGCCCAATACAAATGGAAATGCATCATCGCTTAAAGTATTGTAAACATACTCAGCCAAATTGTTATTGTATTCAATAATTGGTTTTAGATATTTCAAATTTTTATGACTTGAATATTTTTCTTCAGGAGAAACATTTGGGATTTTCACATCTCCTAAATCTTTAACTTTATGTCCTTCTGATTTTATTAAGTCAACAATATTATTTTGTCTAAAAGTTTCCGGTCCATTTTGTGCTCCATCTCTGTCACATCCATAGTTAACAGGAACACCAATTAAATTAAATTTCATGTAACGTCCTCCAGTAAATGATATGACAATTATAAAATATTTGTATATTTATGTCAACCCAAAATAATTATGCAATATTTGGAGAGTGAGTGACTTAATATTCATGGATTCTGCATTTTATTATTGCATACAAACTAATAAACTTTGATTATTAAAATAAATAAGTCACCCAAATCATTGATTTAGCGTGGATGGCTGTGAATGTAATCAAAAAGGGTTTCAAGACTATATGTCATGAAACCCTTTTCATAATTATTCAATTTATTGGTAAATCCTATTATTTAATAGCTTCATATGTTCTAACTGACATAAGAATAGCAGCTTCTCTTGTTGCCATACCATATCCTGTAGCTTGAGATACTGAAGAATTTGCTTTTGGCATAAAGTTTCCTGTTGCTGCATCACCTTTTATGATGCCTATTTTAGACATATATTTAGTAGGTTGCACTGCATATTCTGATATGTATTTTTGATCAGGGAAATCTTTTATACCTTCTATACTAAAATCTCCATCAGGCTTAATTGCCTTAATTGTCCTAAATAACATAGCAGCACATTGTTCTCTGGTTATTAAATCATTAGGAGCAAATGTAGTTAAGGATGTTCCTTGCGTTACCCCTATTTTTAATGCCTTCAGAATCTGAGGATTAGTCGTATCAACAAATGGGTTTACTGCATCAGGTTCTACTGATAATCCTGTAGTTTTTTCATAAAGAACAACTGCAAGCTCTGCAAATTCTTCACGAGTGATATTCTTTGTCATATCCTTTCCTAACAATATTTCCGGAATAAGATCTGCTTCTTTAGCTTTATCTAATTCTGTTACAGCCCATTGACTTGCATTTTCATAGTATGACGGGTTGCCAATTGTAACTGTATTAGAATAATTTGAATAAATGTATTTGTCTAACCAATCATCTTCATATCCCCACATAGAAGAAAAGCGTGCTCTGAAATGATAAGTTTCAGCTTTAATATCAATTGTATCCCAGCCACCTTCATCAAATGGACGATATTCGTAGCTATCAAAATCTTCAACATAAGCAGATGTATCCCAATACAATGATGGTCCTTCGTTCCAATCATAATTCCCATATTTGTATTCAAATTCAATAACAACCTGTTCTGTCATATATCCCGGATAGTTTGAACCACCTTCAAGAATATTGCTATTAATGTCAATGACACTTTGTGGTATATCAAGATCTAATTCGAAATAAGGAACTCCATCTTGGTCAAACTTCAATTCTGCTGTTAAATTTTTTGGTGCTTCCAAAGTAAATGGTCCTTCTGCAAATGCTGTAAAAGAAAATAAAGTAAGGACCAACACAATAGTCAAAATAATTGATAAATATTTTCTCATAATACCTCCTTTTAAACGTACTTACGTATATTGTAGCAAAAATTGAAAAATTTGTAAATATTAATATCTCACTAAAAATGAGTAATCTTAGACGAGGCTTGCAAACAAAGTTGTCAAGTCAAAACCTAATGTGATCAAAAACTAACTTAAATGGTTCTGTTTGTATTGATAGGAGTTAACTTGCATGAAAAGAGTACAGCAAGCAAACCACATGACTAAAAGTCTATACCTTTGATTTTTCATATTATAAAGCATAAACACTTCCTTGCAACGAGCTATAGCTTATGATATAATATGTTAAAGTAGTTTTATAATGACGAGGTGATGCTAAGTGGAACTGAAAGAAGTAATTAAAAAGGTGCGTTTAGAGATGGGTTTATCCCAAGAGGGACTTGCTCGGGAGCTTCATGTTGGATTTACCTCTGTGAACCGATGGGAAAACAATCGTACAAAGCCAAACCAAATTGCTCGTCATGCTTTAATTGAATTATGCAAGAATAAAAACATTAGTCCTGAATTAATTAAGTTGCTTATCAAAACCAAATAGTAAATTTTACAAGATATAAGATAACCTCGAGCTCAACCGTCTGCGTGGTTGACTGTTCTCTATTCTGATCAATGGACATGCACGAGTGGAAAATATTTTTAAGAAGGAGTAAAATAAATGTTGTTGAGAACTATTGATGATGTGGCTAATTATTCCGTAGATGATATCGTAATTGATGAACATTGGAATGTAGGCGAACAAAAAGAATTGAGAATACACAGCATACATGCTTATCCTGCAAAATTTCCTGCATTCATAACAACAAAGGCTCTGCAATATGCAAAAGATCAAGGTATTAATGTTCACTCTATTGCAGATGTTTTCTGCGGTTGTGGTACAGTTGCTGTGGAGGCAAAAATCAACAATATTGATTTTTGGGGTTGTGATATTAATCCCGTGGCTACACTTATAGCGAAAGTTAAAAGCTCTGATTATAGTATTGAAAAAGTAAAAGAATACTATTCAAGCATACTTAATAATGTAGCCGTAAACAATATTGAACAATCAACATTTAATACAGCTAATGAGCGATTAAGATACTGGTTTGAACAGGAACAATACACTGACCTGCTTAAATACTACCAAGCTATCAATACAATAAAAGATACAAAATATAAAAATCTTTTTAAGTGCATCTTTTCTTCATCGCTTAAGTCATCGTCGAAATGGTTAGCAAAATCTATAAAGCCTCAGATAGACCCAAACAAAAAAACCTTACCAGTTTGCAATATTTTCAGACTACAATATCAAAAATTTTTGAAAGCTTATAAAGAAAATGAAAGGTCAACTGCCAAAATAACTATTGAGAATGCTAACTTTTTAAGAAAACGTACTATCCCAAAAGTAGATTTAATAGTAACAAGCCCACCATATGTTACCTCATATGAATATGCTGACTTGCACCAACTATCATCGCTATGGTTGGAATACACTGATGATTATAAAAAGTTACGCAAAGGTACAATCGGCAGTATACATAATAGTGAAGACTATTACTTTGAAACCTTGGACTTGAACAACGCAGGACGGACTATAATAACACAACTGCGACAAGCACAAGGCATTCAAAATACAAAAATCAAAGCAATTGCTCGTTACTATACTGACATGCAAAAAACAGCTATAAAATGTTATACCATGCTGAGGAATAATGGAATTGCATTGTTCGTTTTGGGAGATACTGAGTATAAAGGAATAAAGATAGAAAACTCTCGGCATTTATCAGAAGCATTATTGCGAAGTGGTTTTGCAGAAGTTAGAATCGTAAAGCGAAAAATATCAAATAAACTACTTACACCATATAGGGATAAGAACGGGAAATTTTCAAAAGATAAAAATAGCAGAACAATTTATCACGAAGAATTCGTTATACTTGGGAGGAAAAATGATGCCTAATAATGAAAAAACATTAAAAATCAGACCATATGCTCGTTTACTTACAATGCTTGGCGATCAGCTGATTAAGAATGAAATTGTAGCGTTAACTGAATTAATTAAAAATTCGTATGATGCAGATGCAGATTTCTGTAATGTTAGCTTTGATAGTTTTAGTGAACTATATGAAAACAGTCATAGTTCAAGCATAACCATTTCAGACAACGGAGACGGTATGTCCTATGACATTATTACTAATCATTTCTTAAATCCTGCTACACCAGTAAAAAGAAAAGTTAAAAATACACGCAAATCAAAAAAAGGTAGAATATGTCAAGGTGAAAAAGGTATTGGTAGATTCTCTATGTTAAAACTTGGCAAAAAGGTTACTATATACTCAAAAGAAGAAAATGTAGATGTTGTTCATAAGGTATTATTTGACTTTGATAAGTATGATAATGAGTTTTTGACACTATTTAATAAAGATGCAGATGTTTACTTGGATGAAATTGTTGTTGGTTATCAAGCTTTATCTGTTTCAGACATACCTATAAAATCTACTATCAACGAGTATAATAAGGGTACTATTATACTTGTTGAATCCCTAAAAGGTAACTGGGATGATAGTAAAATAAGACTACTAAAAGAAGACATGGTAAAATTTTCACCTCTCGAAATAAGCGATGAGAAAATTACAACTAATAATGATTTTACTATAAATCTCTTTAAAAACGGCAAAGAAGACCCATATTATGAATATACATTACATGAATTACGAAGGATTATTTCTGATAAAGCATTATATAAAGTATCTGGTTCATATGATGAAAAAAACAAAAAAATTGATTTTACTTACATAGAGGCTAATACTGTACCTGTTAAAATCAGTATACCCTTTAATTCTAACGAAGGAAAAGGTAACTTATTTGCACAAAAGTTGTATGCACTAAGAGAATATCGAAATGTTGTAGAAAATTTTTTTGATAATGATAAAACAACTATATGCGGCAGTTTTAAATTTGAGTTTTACATTTTTTATTTTAATGCGGATAAACACGACGATTTTTGGTTATCCAAATCAGAAAAGAATATAATTAAAGACCATCGTGTATTTCTGTATAGAGATGAAGTTCGTGTTCAACCATATGGAGCCCCAAACGATGACTGGCTGCAAATAGACAGAAATCGTGCAACTACACGAGCAAATGAAGCTTTCAGTAACGACCAATTGATTGGGCAAATTAAAATTACAAAGAAAGATAATGAAAACTTAAAAGACAAAACAAGCCGCGAGGGTATTATTGAAGACGGAAAAGCTTTCGAACAATTAATTTCAATTGTACGAGTATTCCTATCTTTAATAAGAACCGCTTTATTTCAAATTTATACCTTCAAAAAACAAAAACAAGCTGAATTGATCGATGAACAAAAATTTATAGAATCAAAATCGGAATTTTCCAACTTGAAAAAGTTGCTTGATAATAATCCTAATGGACAAATGAGTGTAGCTGCTTTAGAAGCAGCGTTTGAGAAACAACGCCATGTTTACGAAAGCCGTTTAAATATGGCAGAGGGATTAGCAGGCGTAGGTTTATCAGTTGAAGTTGCATCACACGATATTATGCTTACAATGGATCGTTTAAAAGAGAGATTAAGCGAGATTAGTTCTGATTTTAATAGCCCTATAACTTTTGAACAACGCAAACATATTATTAAAGACAATGTGATGTCTGCAGAAGAAATGTTTGCACTTATATATATGAAGATGAAAGATCTACAACAGATATTTGTATCCTCTAAACAACGCCCCAAAAATATTAAGATTCGGGAAATTGTACAAAAGATTTATGATATTTACTCAAAACAATATAAAAAGCATGGCATTGAAGTCAAGTTTGTGCAGGTTGGTAAATCGCCAGTTGTGGCTAAAATTATTGATGCAGTAATATTTCAAGTTTTTATCAATTTATTTGACAATTCCTTGTATTGGCTTCAATATGCAGAAATGCCTAAGAAGGTGTTAATCACATTTAATGGAGATGAGCAAAGTGTTACTTTCAGCGACAATGGTGTAGGCATTTCAAAAGAAGATTCTCCGTTTGTTTTTGATGCTTTCTATAGTGGCAAAGGTGAAGACGGAAGAGGACTGGGCTTATATATTGCAAAGCGTCTTCTAAATAAAAATAAATTTGATATTGAGTTAATAACAGAAGAACGCCTTAAACTGCTTGAAGGTGCTAATTTTGTTGTCTCATTTATATCAAGTGATGAGGAGGTTGTATAGATGCCTATTAATAGTATGTTTGATGATTTTTTAAAGAGTACAGCGCTCATAGTAGATGATGAAATCGAAATCAAGAGATCCAAGATAAGAACAATTAAAAAAAATTTTGAGGGATATGGGACATGCTTTATATCATATAATGACATACCACCTGAAATAACTTGGTCTTCTTTTAGTGGAATATCTTTTGCCATTTTGGATTGGGAATTAACAGAAAATAATATTGAACTACCAGCAGGCGCAGAGGTAGGCAGAGAGTTACTTAATGAAAACATCAATAACTTGGTTAATTTTATCAAGCATCTCGTTAATAACTATGTTATGCCAATTTTTATTTTCTCAAATCAAAATATTGCTGATATTGAAGCAAGGTTGAATGCTGATCAGGATACCAAATGGGCATTAGAACAAAACCAGATATTGATAAAATCAAAATCTAATTTAACAGGAAAACAAATTAAAAAATCTTTATTATCGTGGTATAAAAAAAATCCTGCCGTTTACTCAATAAAATCAATAGAAAAATCTATAAATACAGCTAAAACCAGCTTGTTTTTGTCTTTTTACAAGATTGGTAGAAATTGGCCACTTGTGGTTTATCAAGCCATTAGTGATGACGAACCATGTGATATAAATCAAGAGTTTTCAGATTTTATTTTAAGTTCTATATCCGGAAGATTTGAGACACCACAGTTTGATGAAACTATACTCAAAAAGAAATACAAAATAAATCATTCAGAAATCAATAATGTTTATGGAGCTTCAAAGTTGTATTTATATAGCAATCAGGATTCGACTACTTCGTATACTGGAGATCTATACTGTTATTGTAGAAACAACAATTCTAATAAGAAAGAGTACCTCATTAACATCACAGCAGGCTGCGATTTGCGAAAAAATTATAAACTTTTTCTTTGTGGAATTCCAACAAAAAAATACACCTTAGATCCTAAATACGGTTTATTAAATAAGGCTACCTCACATTACATTCCTTTTACTGATGGTCATGGTTGTCTTGAATTTTTCTTTTATAAATATGAAAAAATCTCTAATACGGCTAATTTCAATGAAATAATATTAGATAGCAAAACATATAAAAGGATCGGTAGATTAACTACTCCTTATATTTCTTCTCTACAAAATAGATTTAGTCATTACATATGCCGACAAGGAGAGTTAAGGCCACCTTTAAAGGTGTTAAAAGCATTAAAAAAATGATTATTACATTTTCATATCTACGGTCTATATTCTGTTGTTTTCTGTTACGTCATTAGAATACAAACCATGCGATAGAAGTATTTAATATCAACTCCATTGCATAGCTTTATGAACTTGATAGATAATGATTTGTGATGATTGTTAAATAGAAAATCAGAACATATAAAAAGGCGGACAGTCATACTGTTCGCCTCATACCCAACGATGTTTGATGGTTCAAACATAGCTTAATGAACAATCACCTAATATCAAAGATGTTTACAATATTATATATAAACTCACGATAGAATACCAAGTATATGTCTTTTATATTCCAAAAAGCTTTCACTTACTTTAAAATCCTTGTCTCTTGGCTTTGGAACATCTATTATAATTTCTTCTGTAATTTTGCCAGGCTTTCCTGCCATAATATAAATTCTGTCTGACAATATTATAGCTTCATCTATATCATGGGTTATCAAAAGAGTGGAAAGCTTTATTTGATTCATAACCTGCAAATACCATTCATGCATTAAGCTTTTTGTAATACTGTCAAGGGCGCTGAATGGCTCATCCAATAGAGCAACCTGATCAGAAAACAAGTAGGTTCTAAGAAGTGCAGCCCTTTGTTTCATACCACCTGACAACTGAAAAGGATATTTGTTTTCGGTTCCTTCAAGTCCAAATTCCTCAAAATATTTAGCAGTAAACTCTCTTGCTTTTTGCTTTTTTTCACCCCTAATTATTAGAGGCAGTGAAACATTATCTATAATTGTTTTATATGGCAAAAGTAAATCCTTCTGAAGCATGTAGCTTACATTGCCAGCTTTACCAGTTATATCTCTGCCGTCAAGCTCAACAATACCTTCATCTGGTTTAAGAAGACCGGATATAACATTAAACAATGTTGTCTTACCAACACCGCTCACTCCTAAAAGACATACTATTTCACCCTTATTTAATTCTATTGAAATGTCTTCAATAATGTTGGCACCTTCATAGCTTACAGTTATGTTTTTTCCAATCAACTTTTCCATGCTTTCTCCATCCTCAATGCTTTATTTAGGAAGATATTCGTTTGTAAATCCCATTCCCTTAGGTATTTCTTTTTCTATAAGATTATTTTCAAACAACCAACCATAAAACGCATCCCATCTACTTTGGTCAATAAATCCCCATTGCTCTACTTCTGCTTTATATTGTCCTGCCAACCAGTTTTGGCTCTCCTCAACTATTTTTTCATCTAACTCAGGAGCAGCATCCAATAATATGTGTGCAGCATCCTTAGGATTTTCTATAGCAAATTCATAGCCTAACTTAATTGCTTCCAATGTTTTCTTAACTACTTCTGTATTTGCTTTAGCGAAATCATCATTTACTATTATAACTGGGTTATAATAATCAAGCTCCACACCATAATCAGCAAAATTTAAAAAATTTGTTTCTAAACCCTTAACCTTTGTAGCTATTCCATCCCAGGCATAATAAACCCACACAGAATCTACATCCGTTTGCAAAGCAGTAACAACATCAGTAACAGTGCTTGGTATTAGCTGAATATCCTCAAATTTACCACCGTCATCAGTAACGATTTTGTCTATAATTGCTTTTTCAACAGGTAAATCCCAAGTAGCATAAGTATGTCCGGCTAAATCTGCAGGGTTTTCTATTCCCTTTTCCTTTAGAGAAATTATACCTGATGTATTGTGTTGAATTATAGTTGCAACTGCAGTAAATGGCATTGGATTATTGGACGCATAATTTGGTGCCATATAATCCTGGAAGCTTATACCGAATTCTGCTCCACCACCGCCTACAAGCATTTCAGCTCCACCTTCCGGTGGCTGCATAATTTCAACATCAATTCCTCTTTCAGCAAAATATCCTTTTTCTGCTGCAACGTACAATCCGGTATGATTTGTATTTGGTGTCCAATCAAGAACTATTCTAACTTTTTGGTTTTCTTCAATTTTATTTTGTTCGTTTGGTTGTGAGCATGCTGTTAATGTCAATAAAACTATCAACAATAATGCTACAACAACTGATAATTTTCTTTTCATATTATTACCTTTCTCATGTATTTAATTTTTGATTTGTTTTTTGATTTTATCCCATGGCATAACAGCATCCTTTAGCAACGCTACACCTAACATTAGCAATAGGCTGATTAATGATATAAAAAATATAACAGCAAACATCTTATCGAATGAATAAGACTTTCTTACTCTTGTCATATATACACCCAGCCCATAAAATCCACCTAACCACTCCGAAATAACAGCTGCCACTACCGAGTAAGATACTGATATTTTTAAACCGGCAAAAAAATGACTTAAACTGCTTGGCAACTTTATATGCGTAAAAACCTGTAACTTGTTAGCTCCCATTGCTTTTAATAAGTTAATGGAATCTGGATCAACTGTGTTGAATCCATCCAATAAACCAATAGCTATAGGAAAAAATGTTGTCAACACTATAAGTGTAACTTTCGGCAACAAGCCATACCCCATCCATAAAACCAAAAGGGGCGCTATAGCTACCGTAGGGACAGTTTGAGTAAGTACCATCAATGGATACACAGACTTATACGCAAACGGATAATGATCCATTATTACAGCAATTATAAATCCCAACAAAGTACCAATTGCCAATCCTAAAAATGCCTCTGTCAATGTTGTTGCCGCATGCTGCATAAGTAATGGGAAGTCCCTTATGAATGCCATAACCACATCTACGGGAGATGGCAACATAAATTTTGGAACAAAGCCGGTAGCAGACAAAATCTGCCACAATATTAATATTGTAACTATTACAATAAAAGATGAAACATTATTAATGATGTTTAGAAATTTTTTCTTCAATGGTTAACACACCACCGTCCGGATTAAAAAATATTTTAACATAAGATATTACTGATGGTGCACCTTCCTTAACAGCTATCAATTGACAGTTTTTTACGATTTCCATTAATTCTTCGTAGTTGCCTTCAATTGTTGTTTCGAAAGGTCCAACATAATAATTAAGTCCTGTTCCCTTAATATAAGCTATAACCGCATCAACTACTCGCACAACTTCATTAGTTGAATTTACTTGTGGTAAAACCTGAATTGCTACACTTGCTTGCATAATAACCTCCAATTTATGTAAAATAGAAAACCCCTCCGGTAATGGGAGAGGTTATATGTACATAAGTATATATATTGCCTACGCCAGCATTACCTGGATCAGGTTTAAAGCAGTTTTACTGCTTAAGGGTCAAAACATTATAGTAGTTTTATCTCAGCCTAATTCATTAAGCTCCCCTAATCAGTTAAATACTATCACAGTAAAATTAACATGTCAATAGACTTGGACTAATTTATCCAGTAATAATTTACCCACTTTATACTTATTTAATAACATATTTTTTATTTAATATTCGCTAAGCTAACGAGAATTCTAATGAAAATTTAATATTTAATAATATTGATTCATGGTATAATTATGATGAGGTAATAAATTTTATAATAAGGAGATGCTATGGGAATTAGAAATATAGTTGAAAAGCTAATGAATTTGCAGAATAAAGCAAACGACTTCAGAGAACAGTACCATCAAGACATGGGCGAAAGGCCACCAAAGAAAAAAAGAGGCTTTAAAGGAATATTATTTATACTATTTTTAATTATAATAGGAAGTATGGTGCTTTCTTCTATGTATACTGTAGAAGAAACAGAACAGGCTGTTGTAACAACACTTGGCCAAGTAACAAGTGTAGAATCAGCAGGACTTCACTTTAAGCTTCCATATCCGGTACAGAGTGTAACAAAGGTTGCTGTAAACAGAACTCAAAAGTTACAAATCGGTTATGCAGGTTCAAATGAACAAAACAATTCTGCAGTAGCGGCAGAAGCCAAAATGATTACCGGAGATTTTAATATTGTAAATATTGACTTTTTTATAGAGTGGAAAATATCTGACCCGGTAAAATTTATTTACCATTCAGATAATCCGTCTCAAATATTAAAAATGATAGCTCAATCCTCAGCAAGAAGTATAATTGGTTCAAAAAATGTAGATGGAGTTTTAACTACAGAAAAATCTATAATACAAGCTGAAATTAAAGAAAAAATAATAAAAAAATTAGATAATTATGATTTAGGGGTTCAAGTATTAGATGTTAAAATTCAAGACAGTGAACCACCTACAACAGATGTAATCAAAGCTTTTAAAGAGGTTGAAACTGCAAAGCAAGAAAAAGAAACAAGAATCAACGAAGCTTTAGCATACAAGAATAAAACCTTACCTGCAGCAGAAAGTCAAGCAGATAAGTTGGTTAGAGAAGCAGAATCCTTTAAGGAATCCAAAATAAACGAAGCAAAGGGTGATGTAGCGAAATTTAATGCTATGTACACTGAATATGCTAAAAACAAAGATATAACAAGAACAAGAATGTATTTAGAAGTTATAGAGGAAATATTGCCGGGAGTAACAGTATATATCGATTCATCTCAAGGCGGAGTACAAAAATTATTACCGCTTAAGGGATTTACAGAAACTGTTGAAGGAGGTGGAAATTAATGCAGGAAACTACTAAAAAGAAAGGTAAAATTGGTGGTATATTAAGTATATTAGTATTGATTTTATTATTCGTTTCAGCATCAAATGCCACATACGTAGTTAAAGAAAATGAATATGCTTATATAACAAGATTTTCTCAATTTGTTGGAATTCAAGATACAGCAGGGTTACATTTCAAAGTACCTGTATTAGATAAAGTAGAAAAGCTACCTCAATATAGAATGATGTATGACTTGCCTCCATCAGAAGTTTTGACAGGCGACAAAAAAACATTAGTAGTTGATAACTTTGCCGTATGGCAAATAGATGATCCTCTAATGTTTATGAGAACAGTTGGTAGAATTTCTGAAATGGAAAATCGTATAGATGCAGTAGTTTACAATGCTGTTAAAAACACATTAGGAACAATGGATCAAACTAATATAATAAATTCAGATAATAGTTCAATTGATGATGTTAATTCAGTTATAACAACATTAGTAAATAATCAGTTGAAGAATTACGGTATATCAACAGTTGCTGTTGAAATTAAACGT
>JAEZGU010000074.1 GCA_023416855.1 Bacillota bacterium | reverse complement strand
TTATATTGGTAGCAATGAAATTAAGAATCAGAATGGCTGATTCGTTTATGGAAACAAGAGAAACAATAGGTGAAGTTAATGCCACAATTGAAAACAGTATTTCAGGCATTAGAGTTTCTAAAGCGTTCAGTAACAAGGATACTGAAATAGAAAAATTCGAGATAAACAACGTTAAGTTTCAACAAGCAAGAAAAAAAGCCTACAAGGTTATGGCAGAATTTCATGTTGGTTCATCATTTATAATTGATTTTCTAAACATTTTAGTATTAAGTGCCGGCGGTATATTTTTCTTTAAAGGTTATATAAACTTCGGTGACTTTGCAGCATTCATACTGTATATAGGAAACTTTTTAAATCCAATCCGTAAGCTTATTAACTTTGTAGAGCAATATCAATCCGGTATATCCGGTTTTAAGAGATTTACCGAAATTATGGACAAGGATATTGAAACAGATGAACCTCATGCTAAAGATATAGAAAATGTAAAAGGTACAATTAAATTTGATAACGTAAGCTTCTCCTATGATAATAACAAAGAAATATTAAAGGATATAACCTTCAACATCGAACAAGGTCAGACAGTTGCATTCGTAGGTCCTTCAGGAGGAGGAAAAACAACTTTATGTCACTTAATTCCTCGTTTTTATGAAGTGGAAGAAGGAAATATTTATATTGATAACACCAATATAAAAGATTTCACAAGAAAATCATTGAGAAAAAATATAGGAATAGTACAACAGGATGTGTTCCTGTTTACAGGAACTATTGCTGATAATATTCAATGCGGTAAATTTGATGCTACTGAAGAAGAAGTTATAGAAGCTGCTAAAATGGCAAACATACATGACTTCATCATGTCTCTTCCGGATGGCTATAAAACATTTGTTGGTGAAAGAGGAGTCAAACTATCAGGTGGACAAAAACAAAGAATTTCAATTGCAAGAGTATTTTTGAAAAATCCGCCAATATTAGTATTGGATGAAGCAACTTCCGCACTGGACAATGCGACAGAATTATTGATTCAGAAATCTTTAGAAGAGCTTTCAAAGGGAAGAACTACTGTAGTGGTAGCACATAGATTGTCCACCATAAAAAATGCAGATGAAATAATTGTATTAACAGATGAGGGAATCAAAGAAAAAGGAAAGCACGAAGATTTAATTAATAATAACGGCATATATGCAGAATTGTATAATTCACAATTTAAAAACATGTAGGAGAATTATGAAAATTACAGTTATAGGGCACTGGGGAGGATTCCCCAAGGTTGGAGAAGCAACTTCAGGATATTTAATAGAACATGATGGCTATAAGCTGTTATTAGAATGCGGAAGCGGTG
The DNA here is from genome assembly GCA_023416855.1 of Bacillota bacterium. Lineage (GTDB taxonomy): Bacteria > Bacillota > Clostridia > Tissierellales > Sedimentibacteraceae > Sedimentibacter. Next base: position 2,763 of record JAEZGU010000074.1, on the reverse strand, counting down.
TTGTTAGCTCAATTCAAAAGGTAGCTGATTTAGGCACTATTAATGCAGTGCTTATATCTCACTATCACTATGACCATTGTTGTGACATAGGGCCTTTACAATATGCTCGACAAATCAAAACTCTGTTAGGAGAAATAAATACATCATTACCTATTTATGCTCCTGAGGGCGAATTTTTTAATCTGCTAAAATGGGAAGATTATACGTATGGAATAAGCTATAACGAAAGCAGTGTATTGAATATTGGCCCCTTTGAAATAAACTTTATTAAAAATATTCATCCAGTTTTAAGTTATAGTTTAAATATTAAATGTGACGGTAAAGTTCTTTCATTTACTTCTGATACTTCATATTTCGATGAATTAGCCGACTTTTTTAGAGGTTCTGATTTATTGATTGCAGAATGTAGCTTTTATGCACACATGGATGGAGCTAAAGCAGGACATTTAAACAGCTCACAGGCAGGCATGTTAGCACAAAATGCAAATGTAAAAAAATTAGTGCTCACTCACCTACCTCACTTTGGAGATGTTAATAGCTTACTTATACAAGCAAAGGAACATTATAAAAGTGAAGTAATATTAGCATCGTATTTAATGGAATTAAACATATAAAAAAGTCCGTTCTGCAAGGCACCGCAGACGGGCTTTTTTAACAGCCTAATTAATCTATTGTTACCACATATATGTAATGCCTCCACACCTTAACCCATTCGTCTAATAAATAAGATTTCCTAACTTCATCGTCTGAATTTGCAGCTGGATCATTTACCACAATGTATTCCCTTCCGTCCTTTTCTTCAAAGCCTACAACAACCATCAAATGCCCATGTGGAAATGCAGATATAGCACCGGTTAATTGTTCCTTATCCTGTACACAAACAGAAGCAATCACCGGTATACCTTTAGCTATAAAATTCTTTACTGAGTTGATGGATTTGCATTTTTTAGTATATGCCCTCATGCCTAACTCTCCTGCAAAAGCTACATTTTGAGGCCAGTTTCCATAGGCATTGTTGCCGGAATCAAGAGTTCCCCTTGTTACTTGTTCTAAATTTACATTCTTGCCATGAAACATCAATACCATTGTAAGCGATGTAGGGCTACAAATTACACGAGCATCCTTGTGGCCGCTGGCCAGCTGTGAAATCATAGGTATATTTTCAATAACTCTTAAATAATTTCCTTCAACAATTTCATCCTCACAGCCATCCGTGCTAAATGCAATAAGTTTAAGTTTAGGGTTTTTTCCTCTAAATATAACCTTTATTTGAACAGCATCTCCAAATTTTCCATCCTTTACAAATATTCTGTCACTTGTAACTCTTATATGTTCATATATTTCATGTTCCTTAATACCGACATTGTTTCCGTCTGTTGACCATACACCATAGCTAACATACGAAGTCCAATTATTATTAATTCTAATTTTAATTAGCAATTCTACTGAGCTGTCAATATTAGTTCTAGAATTCCATGATGGAGTGATTTCTGAGAATTTTTCAGTTAGTATAATTGGGGTTTCTAAATATCCTTCCTCAGCATCTTCTTTTAACTCAACAAAATTATCAATAAATTGTAAATTATGTAATACATTTTCAGTTAGTGCAAACTTCTCGCAAATCCAATCCATATTATTCCTCCTACTAACCCATTATATTATTCGTTCCCTACGTATTGTTACCTTATTTTAACATCTAAAAAAAGTTTTTCAATTATTAATCTTGAAAAAAATTATAAAAAACGATAGAATAAATACAAATTTATTTAGGATGTGAATTAATGATAGCTGTAAAAGGCAGAAGAAAATGTGATAACTGCGGCAAGAGATATAATTATTATTATGCTAAAGGTCCGGAAGCGGAAAAGAAAATAAAATTTAAGGGCAAAGATGAAAATGGTAGTGAAGCAACAAAAGTTAGAGTGCTTTCTATTTATTCATATGAAGTAACTGTAAACTGTCCTGAATGTGGATTCGAAGAAGTTTTTATTTACACTGACTAACTAATTCTTAAACAGTTAGTCTTTTCTTTTGTGTTTATTTATTGTCAGTTATGTTTTGTCTTCTCAATTTGAGGTATATATATTAATTGAAAGCTTAGTAATTTATGGAGGTACATATTTTGATTGAACATTACAAAAGTATTTTTATGAAACAAAAAATGATGCGTACAGTACTCATATCATTAATTCCAATTATTATTTTTTCAACCTATCTATTTGGAATAAGAGTTCTTACTCTTCTATCAGTAATTACATTAACAGGAGCTATAGCTGAATATCTATGGGAAAAACACTACAAAAATAAAGCATCTGAAGCGGTATTTGTATCCTGTGTTCTTTATACATTAACATTGCCGGTTTCTACACCCATTTGGATTGCAATTTTAGGTATTCTGTTTGGTTTGTTTTTCGGTAAATTGTTTTTTGGTGGCTTTGGCAAAAACATTTTTAATCCTGCTCTTGTAGGGAGGATTTTTATATATGTTAACTTCCCGGAACCACTTACAAATTCTTGGAATCATATTTCAACTGCTTTTCCGGGTGGATTTAATACATATTTAACCGCTCAAATAGACGCTATATCAGAAGCAACACCTATGATTTTATACAACAATACTGCAAAATTATATGATTTACAATCCTTAATTATGGGTACGGTACCCGGTGCTATTGGAGAAACAGCTAAAATACTCATTTTATTAGCAGGAATTTATTTAATATACAAGAAAGCTGCTTCATGGGAAATTATGACTGGAACAAT
>JAEZGU010000063.1 GCA_023416855.1 Bacillota bacterium | reverse complement strand
AATGTCTTTATTATTTTTCTTATTGGATATGTAATAGCCTACCTTTGGCTTTGCGTCAATTAATCCGCACATGGACAATACCGCCAGGTCAGGTCGCAATGTTGCTCTTGTGAGTCCTATTTTTTCAGCTATTGATTCTCCGGTTATAGGCTGTAACTTTTCAATTTTTTCAATAATTTGATTTTGTCTATCAGATAATTTTATGTGAATCACCCCGTTAGAACGCTATTTTTTCATTTATATATTGAACTAAATCATCAATTTTAACTCTTTCCTGGGTCATTGTATCTCTGTCTCTTATAGTAACTGCATTGTCTTCCAATGAATCAAAGTCAAATGTTATGCAGAATGGAGTTCCAACCTCATCGTGTCTTCTGTATCTTTTTCCAATGCTTCCTGCATCATCATAATCAATATTGAATTGTTTCTGAAGTTTATGATAAAGTTCAGTTGCAGGTTCGTTTAGCTTTTTAGTAAGAGGCAATACAGCTGCTTTAAATGGTGCCAATGCAGGATGAAGCTTTAATACTACTCTGTCAGTTCCGTCTTCTAAAGTTTCTTCATTGTATGCATCAATTAATAATGCAAGCATTACTCTGTCTGCTCCAAGTGATGGCTCAATGCAATATGGATCGTACTTTTCATTAGTAACAGGATCCTGATATGACAAGTCCTCTCCAGAAGTGCTTATATGTGCTTTTAAGTCAAAGTCAGTTCTATCTGCTATTCCCCAAAGCTCTCCCCAACCAAATGGGAACAAATATTCAATGTCAGATGTAGCATTGCTGTAATGTGATAATTCTGCCTGTTCGTGGTCTCTGAAACGAACATTTTCCTTTGTCATTCCCAATCCCAACAACCAGTTCATGCAAAATTCCTTCCAGTAATAGAACCACTCCATGTCCTCTCCTGGCTTACAGAAAAATTCAAGCTCCATTTGCTCAAATTCTCTTGTCCTAAATGTAAAGTTGCCTGGAGTTATTTCATTTCTAAAGGACTTTCCAATTTGTCCAATTCCAAAAGGTATTTTCTTACGAGTTGAACGAGCAACATTTTTAAAGTTAACAAAGATACCTTGTGCAGTTTCAGGTCTTAAATATATTTCTGCTTGGGAATCTTCCGTAACGCCTTGGAATGTTTTAAACATAAGATTAAATTTTCTTATCGCTGTAAAATTTGAAGCTCCACATTCTGGACATGCAATTTTATTTTCAATTATGTATGCTTCCATTTGAGAATTTGACCAGCCATCAACTATCTGAACTTCGTCTTTTTCATGCATGTGATCTTCAATTAATTTATCAGCTCTAAATCTTGCTTTGCATTCTTTGCAGTCCATTAATGGATCTGAAAATCCTCCCACGTGACCAGATGCCACCCATGTTGTAGGATTCATTAATATAGCAGAATCAAGTCCCACATTGTACGGACTTTCCTGCACAAACTTCTTCCACCATGCTCTTTTTACGTTATTTTTAATTTCAACTCCCAAAGGTCCGTAGTCCCAAGTATTTGCTAATCCACCGTATATTTCTGAACCTGGGAATATAATACCCCTTGATTTTGATAATGAAACTAATTTTTCAAGTTTGTTTTTTTCGTTCTTTGCCATGACAGCCTCCATTTAATATATAATAATTAGCGGGAGAATACAAAAAATCTTTCATCCCATATAGGGACGAAAGATTAATTCCGCGGTTCCACCCTATTTGATAAAGCAATTGCTTTATCCTCTTTAAACAAAGGACTCAAAAGCTCCCTTCATCTATATCTCCTTGTCAGCTTTCACCAGCCCTGACTCTCTAGAAATTCAATATAGATTACTCTTCTTTCTCACAGTCTCAACATTAACTATAATGTAACAAAATTACGTTTTTATGTCAAGAACTTGTTTTAAAATTCGTCATTATTTTTATTGAAAGTATCTGTAATGTCATCCTTCATTTGGGTAGTGTTTTGCATAAAATCATTCTTCATCTGTGTGGTGTTTTGCATTATGTCATCTTTAAGGTTAGTAGCGCCTTGTTTAACATCCTGCATTGCATCTTTAACTGCATCTATTCCTTGGTCAACCTTTTGTCCTAAGTCTACAACTTTACCATCAGCTTGAGTTATTTCTACTGAGCACTGTGTTAATAGTGCTGCTGTAATTCCTGCTGCTGATAAAAATGGAGCTATAAATGCACCAATTAATCCTGCAGTTACAGGTAAATTAACTATTACTTCATTGTTCTTCTTTATTGTCAGTTTAGTTGCATTACCCTTAGTTAAAATGTCCTTTAATTGATTTAGTAGCTGCTCTCCTTTGCCGGAAACACTTTGTGAATACTGCTGGTTCTTATATTGATTTTCTATCAATATAATTGCTTCAAGAACGTCTCCATTTGCATCCTCTAGAGCTTGCTTTGCTGTTGAGTAGTCAGTGTTTGTTCGTTTTAAGATATCATCAATCTTTTGTAAATTTTCGTTATCCATATTATAACCTTCCTTTTTTAAAGTAACTTTAATGTAGTAAAATTATCCTTACCAATATAATAAAATAAGAAGCTCCTTATTATTTGTAAGATTTTTTGGTTCACCTCAATAGAGCCAATTGATTCAAACTTTGTTTTTAAAATCTTATCCATAGTTAGTATTTCACTATAAGTTACATTTATTCCACTTCCAAAATTTACGCAATCTGTACATAGCAAGC
>JAEZGU010000028.1 GCA_023416855.1 Bacillota bacterium | reverse complement strand
GATTAAAAACTTTCAGACCTCTAATTGCAAGTTCTCTCCTTTTGGAGGTTACAACTCCTAAAACTATGCCTTTTTCATAAAGAGCTTTTATTAAGTGGTGGATACCAATAAAAACAGCAATACAATTATCATGATTTCTCTCATTAAACTCTCTGTAGGTTTTTGCAAGTTCCTCCTCTTTCCCGGGGTATATTGCTTTAAAATGGTTCATAAGAGGCATTCCTATATAACTTATCGTTTCCTCTTCAGGCCTGGTTTCACCAAAGTGATGCATGAAGGTGTGATTAAATGAATCCAGTATAAGCGGGATGGTGTCTATCAAAGTACCATCCAAGTCAAAAAAAACATACTTAAAATTATTCATAATATTTTTTCCTTTTCTAATATAACTCAGTAATATATAATGGTTTATTCACATAAACTTTATTTTTATGTTTAAATAGTATTTATATAAAACCTTTCTATATTTTATACGTATACTATAAAGTAACTAATTACTTGTTAATTATGATATAAACAATTATAATCTATAATATATACATTTTATAGATTATCAAGTTAAGATATAAAAATTTTGATTCGGATGTAGAGGGTGGATTCATTGAAAAACAAGATTAAGCATTCGATACCAAATCTTTTAACTTTCATTAATCTTTCTCTCGGTATAATAGCGCTGCTGTTTGCAATAAAAGATGATTTAATTCAAGCATCTTTACTTGTAATGGTTGCGGCATTGACCGACAGATTTGATGGAAAGGTTGCCAGAATGCTTGACAGTACAAGCGAATTAGGTAAAGAATTGGATTCACTGTCAGATTTAATTTCTTTTGGTGTGGCACCTATTGTTATTGCATGGAAGGTAAGTTTTTTTGATTTAGGAATTATTGGATATCTGCTTACAGTGTTATTTCCTATTGCAGGTGCCTTCAGACTTGCCAGGTACAATGTAACTACATTTAATAATGTATACTGTGGCGTACCTATCACAATTGCCGGTGCTTTTTTATCTATAATCAATCTTTATAACAGCTTCTCAAAAATAAGGGGAAGTTACAGTAATATAAATACCATAGTATGTGCAGTAGTAATAGTTTTGTTATCTTATTTAATGGTTAGCAAAATTCAGATAAAAAAGAGATAGTTCCTTTTGTAATTACTAATATACTACCGGTATTAAATAATAACTATAAATAGCAGAGGGTGCGCCTAAAAAGCTCACCCTTTTTCAACATTTTTAATAAATTAATGATACCTTATCCACAGATGTATTCACTTATGTGTATTAATGTTCTACTCTTTTGCTTTAAGATAGACACTGTTGATATCATCAAAGATGAAGCCATTAGCTAAAAGAGCCTTAACAGATGGTTTATTTTCAGGATCAGGTAAAACAATTATTCGTTTTGCAGCATCAATTGAAAAAATTACTTTTACAAGCAGCTCAATTATTTCTTTTCCATAGCCTTTTCCTAAAAACTCCTCTTCCCCAATCAAGTAATCAATACTATATGTTCCTTTCAGCTCAGTTCCTCCATACTATTCCTCCCCTGCATAAGAACAGGTGTAGTACTGGCAGAAGCCAATGGGTTTACTATCCTGAAGAACAATATAATGACTTATGAAATGAAATTCATTTTTTCGTCCCTTTATTTCATTAATCCATGCTTCAGGATCTTCATACCATTTTAAAATATATTCCTTATTGAGCCAACTTTTCATTAATTCTATATCATTATCATTAATACTACGTAATAGAATTCTATTCATACTCTATCCTCCTATAGTTCCCTTGGTGCTACAATCAGAAACTGCAGCACAATTAACATGATATTTGCTAATACCTTTTTGTATGAGAACACGATAAGGAGGCCCTCTAATGAAAATTACAGTTAAGTATTAACAGGGAAAACGTATATATAACATTGTACTATTCGCTCCTGCCTATTAAATCTGTGATAAATCAGGAATATTATATATCATTTTTTATATTATATTATCCAAACTAAATCCAACTTACGTTTAATGGATTTCTTTCAACCAATCTCTTAAAGTTGTACTTCGGATACCCCGCCATTAATGATCCTACTACAGCTACACTTTCGTCAAGCTTCATCAGCTCCAGCATGGGTTTGTAATCAGCTTGCGCACATAACTGTACAAAGCCCGCCCAGCATGTTCCTAGTCCTAAAGAAGTAGCATACAATTCAATATACTCTAATGAGAACTTTGCAGAATCCTGTGCCATGCCAAGCCATTTTGGAGCAGTTGCTACAATAAGACAGGGTGCGCCTCTTAATATCGTATCAACTCCTGCATTCCTATAATCATTAATCACACTCTTGAAATTATTAACCCATTGTACATTAGCATTTAGTAGGCTTTCTAACCAGTTAATTGTTATGCTGCTTATCTTTCTCAACATTTGGGTATTTTCAATTACTATATAGGACAAGCCCTGTGAATTATGTCCTGACGGCGCATATCGTGAAATATTCAGTAACTTTAATAGTGTGTCTCTTGAGATTGAGTCGCTTTTGTAATTCCTAACAGAACGTCTGGAGCGTAAAAAGTTTTCGGCCGTAAGGGGATCAAGAACAGGAAATGCATTAAGCGGCAGCTGATATATAATAGAAGCTCTATCATTATCCAAAGCCTCACTTGGACAACTGGCTACACAATGTCCGCATGCAATGCATATACCCTCTCCTGACATTTCAGGATAATTCCCGGATTTTAATTCAATAAGTCCTTGCGGACAAGTTTGTACACAGATTCCGCACCCATTACAAACTTCTTTATCAACCTTTAAAGTTGCCATAAATAGTACCCCCATTCATAATAGTTATATTGTATGAATTATAAATGGTAGGTCATATACAATCTTTCAATTTTATATCATAACTTTACAATATTAAGTGATAATTTTTCTTTTATAGGAGGATGGAGTCATATTATACTTTTTCATAAATAATGTAGATAAGTATGCTGAACTATTGAAGCCGCTCTCCAAAGCTATTTCTGTTATTGTTTTATTACTGGAAAGCAGCAGCTTTTTAACTCTTTCCAAACGGACTGATTGAAGGTATGCTAATGGGGTTTGCTGCATTTCTTCTCTGAAAATCCGTGAGAAATGGGAAGTTGACATATTTACCGAATGAGCTATTTGGTCTACAGTTATTCTTTGATTTATATGTGTATGTATAAAAATAATCGCTCTGCTTATTTCAATACGTTCTGATATTGTATCATTTTCAACAGACACTTCTACTATACTTCGAATCAAATCATGACAAATTTCTAAGCTTAATGCACCCAAAATGCTGTTTTTTCCGGGAAGGTTTGTTCCTGCTTCCAGCATAAATTTCTTTAGTAAATTAAAAATGTGTGCCGATGGATCAAAGAACTTATTAAATTTTATGGACGAAGGATCAGTTTCATATTCAGATAATACTGCTTCAAAAAATTCAGGTGAGATCATAATTATTATGTACTTTGGAACATTTCCGCTATAAACTTCATGATGCACAACATTAGGTACAATTACTGAAAACTTTCCATGCTGTGAAGGCATAATTTCTTCGTTGTTAATAATTATTTGTGTAATATTATCAAACATCATGGTAACCATGTAAGATGGGTGAGTATGCTCAGGTGCAACAGCATAATAGCAAGGTCCAGACACAGGCATAAACAGCGCTACAACATCTCCGACAAAACAATCAACATTAACTAATTGCTCTTCGGTGACTGCTCCCACAAATTTTCTAATTTTCATTAATTCATTACTTTTCATGATTTCTGTCTCAACTAAATTTTTTATGAAAACATTATATACTAAACTGTACAATTTTGTAAATTATAGTAGGAAGTATTGCATTATATAACTTGACCCTGGGTAGTTTCTGACTTATTCACAAAGTCCATATGGAAAAATTCAGAACCATGATTATGATTTATTATAGCCCTTGTGATATGGATTGCTAATATACAGCAATTTTTATTTTTTTCGTCGTTTGCTATGTCGTACCACTCGGCAAAAGCTGTGCGCAATTTAGCCCTTATCTCGGCATTTTTGGGGTCTAGCACCCAGCCGAGATTTTCACCTATTCCGTTGCCCGAGAACCCCCCTAAGTTGACCGAAAATGAAACCTCTTGATTCTGCTCGATTTGCAACATTTTGCTCGAATTTGCAGTAGTCGTAATATAAAACTTACCGTTTTCATAAAAGGCATCCACTTCGCGGCTGACTGGGCGAGGTTTTCCATCGGCGCTTGGTTCCCGTGCAATAGTCGCAAGGGAGATAACATTGTCTTTGCCGTTGCCGACCTTCTCCTCAATTATTTTTAATCCTTCTTCGTATTTGCTCATTTTTTAGTTTCTCCTTTAGAATATATTTGATT
>JAEZGU010000326.1 GCA_023416855.1 Bacillota bacterium | reverse complement strand
ATTATAAATCTCTTCTTCATATGTAATCCCCCTAAATATTAGTGCATTTAATATTATAGAGGGATACATGAAATTTATTTATCAATATATGTCACTAAATAAATAAAACTATTTTTTCTATTTCAACAAAATATTTTTAATTTAGAGATTTTACGCTCTTTCTCTTTTCCATTGTGAAAGGTAGTTCCATCAAACCTTGTTGAATCTTGTCACCTTTAATCATTTTAATAAGCATTCTCATACCTACAGCACCCACATCATAATAAGGTTCTCCAATGGTTGTCAATTCAGGTCTTACAAATTTACCTTCTCTAATATTTCCAAAACCAACAACAGATACGTCATCTGGAACTTTAATGCCATTATCAATAAAGCTGTCCATAATTCCTATGGCTATTTCATCATTGCTGCAAACTACGGCAGTAAATTCTCCTGCTTCTTTTACAATAGATTTTCCTAGTTCATATGCCTTGCTGTGTTTATTTCCACCAACAACATATATTTTAGAATAATTCAATTCATTGTCTTCAATAGATTTTAAATAACCTGAAATCTTGTCTTCTTCAACTGATGTTCTGTTTTCAAAATCAGAAACATATACAATGTTTTTATGTCCTTCTTTTACAAGATAATTTGTCATTTCGTAAATAGCTGACTTGCAATCTATAGATATGTGATTCATATTTTCATGCACATCTCTTGTGAAATAAATACTTGGTTTGTTTAAACCTCTTGCAATTTCAATTATTTCATCATCAAACTTGTTTCCTACCAAAAACAATCCTTCTGCTTGCTTTCTATCTAGCAACTGAAGATATTTTTCCTGTGTTTCCTTGCTTGAATAGCTGCTGCAAAGAAGAATATCATATCCGTACATTTTTCCTATTTCCTCTATGCCTCTTACGATATCAGCAACATAGCTTTGCGCTAAATTGTTTACTATAACACCAATTAAATATGATCTTCTGGTAACAAGACTTCTAGCCACATCATTTGGTTTATAGCCAGTTTCCTCAATAACCTTTAAAACCTTTCTTCTTACTTCAGGACTTACAGGCTTTGAGTCATTTATTACTCTTGATACTGTAGAAATTGAAACTTCTGCAAGTCTTGCAACGTCTTTTATAGTTATCATAATTTCCTCCTTTTTTTATATCTTTAAATTTAATCTTTTGATTTAATATTTACTTGATAAACATATTATATATATTTTTTTATAAATTAGCAATCGTTTTTTCCTAATTTTCCTAAAATAATCAAATTATTTTCCTGAAAAGCACAAAAAAACCCGCGAGAGCCGCAAACCATTAATTCATACCCGCATCTAAGCAGGTGGGATTTCTATTAGGTGATTCTGGCTTCCCGTCAAAGCGGGCTTGTCATAGGCACTTAAACTCGAATTCCCTTTTACAATATGTCGGTTGAATTAAAAGATTTCCGTACACCGCAGGCTTTTCTTACTTATCTTATATTCAAATTATAGCATAAAGCTCATAATTTTTCAACTGTATTTTACAGTCATCATTTTCAATTTTTACTATTTTACCCTAGATATATATTAATATTCTCGGTAAAATTAGATAACGCTGCTTAATTCCTCTTCGTGAATAACTTCTTTTTCAATAAGAAGGCTTGCAATTTTTTCTACCTTTTCTTTATTGCTTTCTACTATCATAACAACTTCTTCATAAATTTCTGAAACAAGATTTTTAACAGATTTTTCAGCTGATGCCAGCGGGATATTAAGCTTTTCAGAAAGAACACCAAGATTAACAAATGCAAATTCATCATCCATGCCATACTTGGCGATGTAATCAACTGCCAAAGAGGTTGCTTTCTCTATATCATTTTGAGCACCTATAGTTATATTATCTCTGCCAAAAAATATTTCTTCAGCAACTCGCCCTGCCATTAATACTGCAAGCTGATTTCTAATACGTTTTTTTGTTACTACCTCAGTACTATCAGGAGTGCTCAATGTATATCCACCGGCTCCCTTACTTGTTGGAATAACAGATACCCTTATAACCTTATTGTCTGGCATCAAATATTTTGAAACAAAAGCATGTCCCGCCACATGGTAAGAGGATACTGTTTTCTGTCTTGAATTTTCTGCAAGATTCTTCTTTTCAGCACCTGCTAAGACTTCAAGATATGCTTTTTTTATGTGCTCCTCACTAATTTCATCAGAATCTTCCCTAATTGCCAAAAGGGCAGCTTCATTAATTAAATTTTCAATCATAGCACCGCTAAAATAAACTGTTAAATCTGCAATATCATCCAAATCAATATCTTTTTTGGCATTCTTTTTAGAAATATACAGTCTTAGTATGTCTTTTCTTGCATTTCTGTCTGGCAGCATTATTTCTATTTGTCTGTCAAACCTACCTGGTCTTAATAAAGCAGAATCCAATGTGTCAATTCTGTTTGTGGCAGCTACTACTACAATTCCTGAATCGTCTGCAAATCCTGACATTTCAGTAAGAAGAGCATTTAATGTTCTATCTCCTTCATCACTACCTCTCATATTACCGTTCATTCTTTTTTTGCCTATTGCATCTATTTCATCAATAAAAATTACGCTTTTTCCTGATTTCTTCGCTTTTTTAAATAGGTTTCTTATTCTTCCTGCACCTAGACCTGCATATACTTGTACGAAGTCTGAACCTGAAACTGCATAAAATGGAACATCGGCTTCGCCGGCCAATGCCTTAGCCATTAATGTCTTACCGGTTCCCGGTGATCCATACAATAATACTCCTTTTGGCATTCTCGCATTAAATTTTGAGTACTTTTCAGGGTATTTTATAAAATCAACAATTTCCTTAAGGCTTTCCTTTGCTTCATAGTTACCTGCAACATCATCAAACTTCATGCTTGATGAACTTGCGTATTCTATTTCATTTAAATTATTTATCTCTTTTTGTGCTGACTTTTTATTTTTAAAAAATATCAAGTAACCAAATATCAGCACCC
>JAEZGU010000307.1 GCA_023416855.1 Bacillota bacterium | reverse complement strand
ATTATGGATGTATATAAAAAGACAAAGGGCTTAGTTTTAATAACCGGACCTGCAGGCAGCGGAAAGTCGACCACATTAGCTTGTATAATAGACAAAATAAACTCCGAAAGAAATTGTCATATTATGACCTTCGAGGACCCTATTGAGTTTATACACAAGCATAAAAAATCTATAGTAAGTCAACGAGAAATTTCATCTGATACACAAAGCTATATTTCTGCCCTAAGATCTTCTCTTAGACAAGCACCCGATGTATTACTTATAGGAGAGATGAGAGATTTAGAAACTATAGAGATTGCACTCACTGCAGCAGAAACAGGTCACTTAGTGCTTTCAACATTACATACAACAGGAGCAGCAAATACAATAGACAGGATTATCGATGTGTTTCCCGCAAGCCAACAACAACAAATAAGAATACAATTATCTATGCAGCTACAGGCAGTTATTTCTCAACAACTTATACCTTCACCCACCAATGGTAGAGTAGCTGCTTTCGAAATAATGGCTGTGAACAACGCAGTATCTAATTTAATCAGAGAATCTAAAGTTCACCAGTTAAACAGTATTATATACTCATCTGAAGAAAATGGTATGATATCAATGGATACAAGTTTACTAAATTTATACAACACCGGCATGATTAGTAAGGAAAATGCCATAATGTACGCTATGGACCCTGATGTAATGATAAAAAAAATAAAGTAAGAAAAAAGCCCCTGAGGAGGAGGGGCTTTTTCCAATTAGTACTCAAACTTCTTAGTGTAATATTTCTTATCAATAAGTTTGTTTGTATATTCTATGACTTTTGGGCTATTTGATTGCTTTGCTGTGGAAGCAATAGTAGAGTCCATAAGTTTCCATTCTTTGCCGTCAAAGTATATAGTATTTAAAGTTATCCAACCTGTCTCTTCCGTATACACTTCATTCCATGCATGAAATGCGCTTACATTCTGAGAATATCCAGTTACCAATTTAGTAGGTATGGAGTGTGACCTTAACATTGCAGCTAATACTGAAGAATAATCATAACATATACCCTTATTTATTTTTAAAATTTCATCAATGTTAGGTAAATAGTCGCTTTTGACATTTTTAGCTTTATCATTGTCATATGTTATGTTACTGATTACATAGTCATAAATAGCTTCAACTTTTTCTATATCATTCATTTTACCTTCTGTAAGCTCTTGAGCTTTTTTTACTGTTTCAGATTCAGCGGTAAAATTAATCATCTGACTTGATATTAGATATGGAGCATTAGCATCTTTCAATTTAACATTTAGATGAACTGTCTGTTTAGTCGCATATCTGTTATCACTTATATTTTCAAAAACTTGCACTTTATATTTTCCATCTCCGGATTGGAGAGGATATACATCATATTCACCTTTATTATTTAAATTGTACGTATATTTAATTGTGTCTTTTTCTATTATTACCTTTAATTTTTTAGTTGTTTCTTTTAAATATCTAACTTTTATATATCCATCCGCAGCATTAGATGCATCTATTTCTGATTTCGAACTCTTATAAATGTCTGCACCATAAACAACAGATGTAAAAGTAAATATTAAAATCAAGGTAAATAAAAATATTTTTATTTTTTTCATAATCTTGTCCTCTGTTTTAACAAAAAAAACTTTGCAAGAATAGCAAAGCATACAATAAATGTATAGTAGTTAATATATGCAACTGGCTGTCATACCATTTTCATGGGTTAGACCCTATAGCTTTGCGCCATTTTCTTTAGAAAATTTTGCCTATTTAATTATTTTCATAGTAACATGTATGTCTAAATTTGTCAATAAATATTTATTTCTTTGCGCTATAAAACACTGCTTCCGAACCATTATAATATCCGTATTTTTTAAATTTCATGCCACAATTTTCAAGCGACTTAATTGCTCCAGCATTATTAATATCCGTTACAGCAAAAATTTCATCTATATCTAAATTATACAAACCATATTGTACAACTGCTTTTGTTAGTTCAGAAGCATATCCCTTACTCCAGTATTCCGGCAATATTTTTGTTCCAATTTCCACACCTTTAACTTTTTTAGAATAAAAAAGCTGAGTTATACCTATCACATCACCTGTTTCCTTTATCGCAATTGCCCAACTGTTTAATTTGCTTTTTTTATAGTTCTCAATTATCTTTTTAAGTTGTCTACGACATTCACTTAAAGAACTTAACTTATTCCAAGGAATAAACTCCAATATTCTTTCATCACTCTCAATTTTATATAAACTTATTATATCGTCTTCTCCAAATTCTCTAATAATTAGTCTTTCCGTTTCAACTATATTTTTCAATTATTTCTCGCCTCACAATACTAAAGATATATTTTATTCTATGAAGCAATTTATGGATTGTGAAGGATACATTAAACCGTTGCTATAATATGAATACTTTCCGCTCGTAATCCATAAAAAAAGCTATATTTTTATTGGTAGTAAACCAATAAAAATATAGCTTTTCATTTGGTGCGGATGAGAGGAGTCGAACCCCCACGGTATCCCGCTAGATCCTAAGTCTAGT
>JAEZGU010000280.1 GCA_023416855.1 Bacillota bacterium | reverse complement strand
TTAAGAGCTGCATTAACATTAATTATTCATTGGGAAATTGAGTCAGACTCAAAAAGATGTAATCATTTTTTGGATCTAAAGAAATTTAATAAAAAAGATGAGGATAACTCGTCACACGGCGCATAAATCCAAGCAAGGGTAAAACAGGGACAAGCGAACCAAATTGGCAAAATCGGGGACGGTTCTTATTGATTGAAAATCAATCAAAAAGAACCGTCCCCGATTTTGGTTTATAATGCTTTTTTTAATACTTCTTCTATTTTTTCTACTGTTGGCACGCCTTCATGTATTTTTATTCCATCAACATAAAATGTAGGCACAAAATAATAATCATGAGCGCTTGCAACTTGAACGTTTTTCGACTCATCTATGTATTCTATATCAATTTGAGAATAATTAGAATTCTGTGCTTTCAAATCATCAATCATTTTAAATGCGCGCTTACAATGAGGGCAATTTTCTAAATAAAATGCTTTAACCTTTTTCATTTTCTCTCCTTTCAGCTTAACAATTTTTCTTTATTAACTACTATTTCATGTATGCGGTTGCTATACTCCTCTAAACTCTTAAAGTTTCTTACCGGTTCATGTCTTCCGTTATCCTGTAATATTTTGCTTGAAGCACCTACACCGCATGCTAATATTGTTTCTAATTCTTCAATTATAATCATATTATATATACATTCTTTTTCAGGTAATGTAAAGCCTATATTCTCAGAATTACCCTTTATGTTCTTTTGCCTATACATATAGTATGGCTTATATCCTGCCATTTGGCATTTTTCATTTACAACATTATGCATCTTGGCAATTAATTCATAGTCTTTTGACATTTCTTGAGTATCTCTTGTAAGCTCTGATTTTTTCTTGTAAGCCAGTGAATGTACTGTTATGTTTTCAGGTTTTAGCTTAACTATTTCATTAATTGTATTCGTAACATCCTTCTCATCTTCACCTGGAAGTCCTAAAATTATGTCCATATTAATTGTAAATCCAACTAATTTTGATAGCTCATATTTTTTTATTATATCATCAATTGAATGGCTTCTTCCAATAGTTTCAAGAGTTTTTTCATTCATTGTTTGAGGATTTAAGCTTATTCTATTTACATAATTTTGTTTTAGACATTCTAATTTCTCTATATCTAAAGTATCAGGTCTGCCTGCTTCAAATGTAATTTCTCTGATTTTGGATAAATCATAATATTTCTTAATGGAATTAAAAATTAAATTAATCTGTTCTACATTTAGAACAGATGGTGTTCCGCCACCTATGTAAATGGTATTTAAATTTAAATTTTTATTTAAAGCAAGTTCTATTGTTTTTTCAATTTCATAAATTAGTGTCTTTAAATATATATTTATCTTATCCTCTTTAGTATTTACAAAGGATGTAAAAGAACAATAAATGCACTTTGACGGACAGAATGGTATACCTATATATAAATTGTAATTTTTCTTGTTTGTTTTTTCATCTATATACTTGCTTTCAATATTTAAAATATCCCACAAAAGCTTAATTTTATCATCCTTAATCTCATATGTATTTTTAAGTATATAATTTATTTCTTCATCGCTTTTTAAATTATTTTTAGCTGTAATTAGTATTTTTACAACTCTTACTCCGGTTAATAATCCATAATCCGGTTCAACGTTATAATATTTTTTCAAAACATTATGTATTGATTTCATGACAAGTGTTTTCTTTAATTTTTTAACATTGTTGCTCTCTAATAATATTTCTTTACCGTTAAACTTATCATGATACAATAATGACCCACAATTATATAAATATGCTTCAGACCAAATAATATCATTCTTTTCCTTTAAAGTTGATACTAATACAAGGCCTTCTTCATCTATATCACATGAATCATTATTGTATTTTATTGTATAATCTAAATTTGAATCAAAAACTCTAAGGGCATTTCTTGATTCATACTCAAAATCATGCCCTGTCAAATAAAATGTAATCATATCTTATCTTTCTAAAAAAATGGATTGCTTAACTTTTCTGATTTTATGGTTGAAGGGGAATTGTGACCTGGGTATATTGTAATATCTTCATCAAACACGAATATTTTTTCTTTTACAGAATTTATTAACTCTTCATATGAACCACCCGGCAAATCAGTCCTACCAATTGACTTGTTAAATAATGTATCACCGGTCATCATTATATTTCCTACCTTAATACAAATTCCTCCCTTAGTATGTCCGGGAGTATGTATAATCTCAAGCTTCAATTCACCAAGTTCCAATACGTCACCATCATTTAAAAGTACATCAGGATTAATGGATAAGCTTCTTCCTATTATCTGTTTTGAAAAATTTATGCTGCTGTCTTTTAACACTTCTGCATCATCCTTATGTATATAAACTTTTGTATTGTATTGCTCAACTATGTCTAAAACTGCACCTATATGGTCTCCGTGATAATGAGTTAGAATAATCATTTTGGGAGTTACATTAAGTTCCTTAATAACACTGTCTATTTTATTGAAATCCGCGCCTGGATCAATAATTGCCGCTTCTCTTGTTTTTTCACTTCCTACTATATAACAATTGGAATAGTATGAGCCAACTGCAAACCCTTGAAATATCATAAATTCCTCCTAAAAAACCCTTTTACTGTCTAATAGTATTGTAACCGGACCATCGTTAACTAATTCAACCTGCATGTCTGCTCCAAATTTTCCTTCTTGAGTAAATATATTTTTATCTTTCATATTTTTTATAAATTTCTCATACATAGGTATAGCTTTATCAGGTATTGCTGCTTCTGTAAAGCTTGGTCTTCTGCCTTTTCTTGCATCTCCAAGGAGAGTAAACTGAGAAATAACTAAAATGCTTCCTTCTACATCCAATAAGCTCTTATTCATTTTTCCGTCTTCATCTTCAAATATTCTCAAATTTGGAACCTTATCACACATATATTCCAAATCCTTTTCATCATCATTATTTTCTACTCCTAATAGCAATAAAATGCCATGATTGATCTCTCCGATAACCTTATTGTCAACCGTTACATTAGCACGTTTTACACGTTGCACTACTGCTCTCATATTCTTAATCTCCTAATGTTCTTCAATGTATGCAGATTCATTCACACATCTATTTCTTATTTCTATATACTTCTAAAACACCGTCCAATTTCTTGATTTTTCTAATTAAGTCTTCTATTTGCTTTGTTTCATTTATTTCAAAACCAATATCAACTATTGCAATTCTTTCCTTATTTACTCTTAAATTCAAGGAAACTGCATTTAGCTTTGCTTCCGAATACAAATTAGTCAAATCCTGTAAGAATTTCGGTCTATCAAGAGCTTTTATTTGAAGTTCACTTACAAATGTAGCTTTCTTTCCAGTATCCCACTCCACTTCAATAAATCTTTGTTCATCACTATCATTTAAGTCGTGTATGTTAGTACAGTCTGCTCTATGTATAGAAACTCCTCTACCCCTTGTTATATATCCAACAATTGCATCTCCAGGCACCGGACTACAGCATTTTGAAAAACGTATTTTTATATTATCAATGCCTTTAATTATAACTCCGGATACATGCTTCTCAATTCTTGAAGGTGCCTTATTAGCAAGGTTTTTCTCAAGATTTTCAATTTTTTCAAGTTCTATTTTATCCTTATTTTTTTCAAGATAAATAACCTTTAATCTATTAACAATTTGATTTTCAGTAATACCACCATTACCCACAGCAGCAAAAAGGTTACTTGGAGTATTCATGTTGTATTTTTCAGCAACTACTTTAACCCAATCATCCTTCAATAAATCATTAACTAAAAATCCTTGTTTCTTAATTTCTCGTTCTACAAGCTCTTTACCTTTTTCAACATTAAATTCCTTATCTTTTTCTTTAAAGAACTTCCTGATTTTTGATTTTGCTTGACTTGATGTAGCAATTTTCAACCAATCTCTGCTTGGTCCGTTACTTGACTGAGATGTTAAAACTTCAACCTGATCACCGGTTTTAAGTTTTGTATCAATTGGTACAATACGTCCGTTAACCTTTGCGCCAACGCACTTATTACCTACAGCACTGTGAACTCTATATGCAAAATCAATTGGCGTTGAATTTATAGGAAGATTTACTACTTCCCCTTTTGGTGTAAATACAAATACTTCATCGGCATATAAATCTATTTTCAATGATTCCATAAATTCTTGAGGGTCATTAGTTTCTTGCTGCCATTCAAGCATTTGTCTGAGCCAGTTTAGTTTTTCCTCATAATGAGTTTGATCATCAATACCTTCTTTATATTTCCAATGTGCTGCGATACCATATTCTGCAGTTCTATGCATTTCTAATGTTCTAATTTGTATTTCAAATGGCTCGCCTTGAGGGCCAATAACTGTAGTATGCAATGATTGATACATATTTGGCTTTGGCATTGCTATATAGTCCTTAAATCTGCCTGGTATTGGCTTCCATAATGTATGAACGGTTCCTAATGATCCATAACAATCTTTTATGCTATCTACAATTATTCTTACAGCTATTAGATCATATATTTGCTCAAATGATTTATTTTTAAAATACATTTTCTTATAAATAGAATACAAGCTTTTTGGTCTTCCTTTAATATCAGCTTCTATACCGGCTTCATTTAACTTTTCAGACATAACAGAAATAATATGAGAAATATAATCCTTCCTTTTCTCACTCTTTTCCTGCACTTTTTGAACTAAGTCTTCATATCCTTCGGGGTCAATATATTTCAAGCTTAAATCTTCTAATTCCCACTTTATTGATGCCATACCAAGACGATTAGCAATTGGAGCATATATTTCAATTGTTTCCATTGCTTTTTGATATTGTTTTTCTTCTGGCATATATTCAAGAGTTCTTATGTTATGAAGACGATCGGCAAGCTTAATAATAACTACTCTAATATCCTTTGACATAGCAATTATCATTTTTCTTAATGATTCAGCTTGACGTTCTTCTTTATTTCTATATTTTACTTTACTTAATTTTGTTACGCCATCAACCATATTGGCTATTTCCACGCCAAATTCTCTTTTTATATCATCATAGGTTATACCTGTATCTTCTACTACATCATGGAGAAGTCCTGCTGCAATAGTTTGAACATCAACATGCAAATCTGCTAAAATAATGGCAACATGATAAGGGTGAACAAAATATCTTTCACCCGAAAATCTTGTTTGAGCATTTGAGTGTGCCATTTCAGCATAATTGTATGCCTTAGCAACTACTGCAATATCTGCATGTGGATTGTATGATTCTATTTGATTGATTAAATTTTCAAGCATTCTTCCACCACTTTTCATCTATAGTTAAACAAATAAATTCCGAGAAAAATATATATTTTAATATTGTATAAGAGACTCCACTTTGTATCCTTCTAATTTTTCTCTTCCGTTTAAATCATTTAATTCTATTAAAAAACCAAGACCTACAACTTCTCCGCCAAGCTTTTCAACAAGTTTAGCCGCCGCATACATTGTACCTCCGGTAGCTAATAAATCATCAATTATCAATACCTTTTGTCCCGGTTTAATTGCATCTTTATGGATTTCTAATTTATCTGTTCCATACTCAAGCTTATACTCAAAACTAATAGTTTCGGCAGGAAGCTTTCCCGGTTTTCTTACAGGTACAAAACCTGTACCTAATAAATAAGCAAGAGGTGTAGCAAAAATAAATCCTCTTGATTCAGGTCCTATAACCATATCAACATGGACATCCTTAAATCTTTCTGCCATTTGATTAATACACTCTTTTAATGCTCCTGCATCTTTCAAAAGTGTTGTAATATCTTTAAAACTGATTCCTTCTGCAGGAAATCCATCAATTACTCTGATTTTTTCTTTTAAATCCATACTTTGATAATCCTCCGGTTAAGCTCTATTTTTTTATGTACAGCATACTACCTTTTAAAGCATACTGTATATTATTTGCCTTTTTAAGCATACAAACTATTTCATCTGCCGTTATTTTAGTATTATATAATTTGTTTAGCTTTTCAACAAGCATAAATATATCTGTCTTTATAATTTTTGACTTTGTTTTATTAATAATCGAATTTATCTTCTTTAGCTTTTCTTCGTCAATAATATATTCAAATTCATCGTCTTCTACTATATTTTGCAAAATAAGCTGTATATTCTTTTTACCGTTAAATTCATTTAAAGCTATTGTCACAACATATGCCTTTGGCTTTGTGAGAACTTTCTCCAATAAGCTTATTTTACTAAAACCGATAGCAGGTATATCTTGGCCATCGTCTGAAAGAACTATGCTTAAATGGTTTCCATCCTTTCCAACTTTTTTAACATTTTTTAATTCTGTATTTACCAAAGCAAGAAGAGGTGTGGGGTTTCCTGCGCCAAATGGTTCAAATTTGCATATTTCATCATATAGGTTAATGTTCATATCCTTGATATTTACATATGAATCAGCGGTAATTTCCTTAACGCTTACTTCATCATATTGTATTTGAATATAGTTATTTAATTCATTATAAAAGGCATTAATATTTTCCTCTAAAATAGTCAATCCGGCAGCAAGTTTGTGACCGCCGTACTTTACCAAGTAAGAATCTGCTGCATTGAAAGCTTCAAAAATATCCAAATAATCCAAGCTTCTTGCAGAGCCTTTACCAACATTATCTTTAACAGAAATAACAACACTTGGTTTTTCATATTTTTCAGTAAGCTTTGATGCAACAATTCCAAGTACACCCTCATGCCAATTAGTGCCATAAACAACTATTATGTTTTTCTTATATAAAAATTCTGTTTCTATTTGACTTACTGCTTCATCAAATATAATGCTCTCTGCATTTTTTCTTAACATGTTTAAGCTTTCAAGCTCTAACGCAAGTAGCTCTGCATCATTTTCATTTTTAGATAACAATAGCTCTACTGCTTTTTTCGCAGTATCCATTCTCCCTGCCGCATTAATCCTTGGCGCTACAATAAAGCCAATGTGAAAGGAGTCAATTTCCTTATCTCTTATACCTGAAACCTCTATCAGTTTTTTCAAACCTATTAACTTCGAATTATTAATTTGCTTTAAACCATTTTTAGCAATAATCCTATTATCTCCAATTAAGTCAACAATATCTGCGATTGTACCTAAACAGGCAAGCTCTAATAAAACATCTTCAATGTTTTGAACATTTAAATATTTGTTTAAATACTTCAAAAATTTAAAAGATAGTCCGGAAGCGCAAAGGTGCTTGTTTTTTGACGGACAATCTTTTTGTTTTGGATTAATTATTGCATATGCATCTGGTAATTTATCCTTGCACTGATGATGATCTAAAATGATTACATGTTTGTTTAAATTGCTTATTTCATGTATTTTTTCTATTTCAGCAATACCGCAATCAACCGTTATAAGAAGATCTGCTTTTATGGAATTGTTTTTTAATTTTTCAACAAAATCAGTACTTATACCATAACCTTCAGTTTCTCTTTCAGGAACATAATACGATATATTTGCACCTGCACTTTTAAGTAACATTATGAATTGACAAATTGAAGTTACTCCGTCAACATCATAATCTCCATAAACAACAATATGTTCATTTCTTTTAACAGCTTCTAAAATTCTGTCTGCGCCCTTTTGTAAGTCTTTATAATTTTCAGCGCTTTCAAAATATTTAAAATCCGGATCAAGAAATTCTTCTATTTCTTCAAATGTTCTTAAATTTCTGTTAAACAGAATCCTTGAGGATATGTCAGAAAGATTGAATTTTTTATTTATATCTTCAATATCTTTCTGATCATAATTATTCACTTTCAACTTCACTTTTTTCATCAATTAAATCTGTACCGACACTTTCATTTATTGTATTAGAATCATTTGTATCTACCTTAAATTCTAATTCATTATTCAACGTTTCTATTGTTTCTGTTTGTATTTTATTTTTATCCTCAAGCTCTGATATTTTTGATAATAATTCACTATTTTTTTCATTTAAAGCTTGTAATTGTTGCTGTAAATCACTAATTGTTTTATCAGCAAGAGCCTTGTCACTTTCGAGAGTTTTGAGCTTATTTTTCATTTCTTTTGATTCAGATCTCTTCTTAAATTGTCTTGTTGTTCCTAATGCTAATACTAAGACAGCACCAATAATTATACATACCATCATTATAACAGCTAAGGGCATGTCAATTTTTGCCAAAAACAAGTCTAAGCTTACAATATCTCCATTTTGAATAGAAAAGATCGCAACAAATATTGCTATTATTAATACAACTATAAAACCAATTTGCATACTTCCACTCCTCTCTTGTTGTTTAAATAATTTTTCTTAAATTGTTAATATATACATTATACTATATAATGGTATATTTTTACCACATTTTTTTGTTATCAAACTACTTTTTGAGTTATTATGACAATTTAGCTTTTATATATATAGAGCATTCTATGCGTTTTTTTTCTAACTCACATCCAACACTATATGGTATGTTGAAGTCTTTATTGAAATTATAAGCATTTGCATGACATCCGCCGCTACAATAATATTTAGCCCAACAATCCTTACATACAGGCTTTTCGTTAACAGAAACATTTTTAAACTTATCTACCATTTCTTCATTAAAAATGCCTTCATCTACATTTCCAATAATGAACTCATTTTGTCCGACAAACTGATGGCATGGATAAATATCTCCATTAGGAGTTATTGCTACATATTCTGTTCCTGCTCCACAACCGATTGATCTTTTATAAATACAAGGTCCACCATCAAGTTCTATATTGAAATGGAAAAAGTTAAACTTTTTATCTATATTTTCATAGCTATCAATATATTCCTCAGCTAACTTTTCATATTCTTCCTTTAAAATTTCTAAATGCTCTTCCCTTAAAGCATACTTTTCTTCAGGACTTGCTACTACCGGTTCTACTGATATTTTATCGAAACCTAAGTCACGCATATGCTTTACATCTTCTGAAAAATCTAAGTTGTGTGCTGAGTATGTTCCTCTTGCAAAATAGTCTTTGTCCATTCTTTTGGAAACAAAATTTTGAAAATTCTTCACTATTGCATCATAACTTCCTTTTTCATTAACTGTCTTACGCATACGGTCATTTGTAGATTTTCTGCCATCTATACTTAAAACAACATTATCCATGTTTTCATTTATATAGTCTATTTTTTCGTCATCTAACAAAACACCATTTGTAGTAATTGTAAACCTAAAATGCTTTTTATGCTCTTT
The DNA here is from genome assembly GCA_023416855.1 of Bacillota bacterium. Classification (GTDB taxonomy): domain Bacteria; phylum Bacillota; class Clostridia; order Tissierellales; family Sedimentibacteraceae; genus Sedimentibacter. The sequence goes on along the minus strand of JAEZGU010000280.1, from coordinate 14,660 downwards.
CTCTAATGATCTTCCATAATCAACAAGCTTCTTAATTGTTTCAAAATTCATTAAAGGCTCTCCACCAAAGAAATCTACTTCTAAATTTCTCCTGTTGCCTGAATTAGCAACTATGAAATCAAATGCTTTTTTTCCTGTTTCATAGCTTAAAAATTCTCTTTGTCCATTATAGCTTCCTTGTGAGGCAAAACAATATTCGCATCTTAAATTACAGTCATGTGTCATATTTAAGCACATAGCCTTAATAGCAGGTTTAATTTTATTTACTACATTTGTATCTTCTGTGTAAAGCATATTGTTTACTATAAGATAATTAATTTCTGATATAGCCTCTGAAATTATATCTTTATCGTATTTTTTTTCTAATTCTTTAACTTTATGATCACATTTGAAACTATCATCGTTTAATAAATCATAAATTATTTCATCAATGGCATGCACTAAACCACTGTTTGTATCAATGGCAAAATACATATCTTTCATATTAAATAAATGTATCATCTTTCCTCCGAAATTTCTCCTATTAACGCATAAAAAAATTAGTAGTGGCTTAAGCCACTACAGATTTATTTATTCTCGCACTTTTGATTTCCTACTGTACAAGAAGTTTTACATGCAGATTGACATGATGTTTGACATTCTCCGCATCCTTTTACACTTATATTATCTGTAAGCCTTGTTTGGTTAAGTGTTTTAATATGTATCATAATAACCCTCCTTATGAACTTCCCTAAATTATAGCACTTCTTTGGAGTATTTTAAAGTATTTTTTTTAATATTTGCTTATGTTCGCATATAACTGTGCATTTATTTACTTCTTTGTAAATTTAACCTTAGTGTTAACCCCCAAAACTCCTCCAATTATGGCTACAGGAAGATACAACAATTGTCTTACAATACTAATTTCACCTCCATAGCTAAGCAACACCTTAATTAGCAAGACTAAAGCAAAATACACAATCCAAATTTCTATACCTCTTATTAAGCCTTTCTCATGTACACTTTTAGAATAAAGTAATGATACTATAAATATACATAAAGGTACAGCTATAGTGTAACTTATTTCAGCAGCAGGTTGTTTAGAAAAATAGTACATATATATGGTTATAACAAAAAATACCAGCAGTATCATTATAAAAAGGTACAGTGAATATTTAAATAATTTACCTATATTCATAATTATCCTCCATTTTTAGTTTTCATTAAATCTTATTCAAAATCAGGTAAAAAAGAACTTTCAAAGACAAAACTTCCAATTTTATATAAAATTTCTTGACATTTCAATAATGGTTTGCTAAAGTTAAATTACTAAGAGGGAGTAGTTTTAAATTTTCAGTCAACAACCCTAATCATTATGATTCTGGCTGGAAATCTGATTGTGTAACTTAGGTAACAAGACTTTTAGGCGTATCTTAGATTTTTTTGAAAAGAAGATATGCAAAGGTCTTTTTTTTATAAAATTTTGGCATACTAAACAAGCGACCCAATTTTTTGTTTTAATGTCGGTTGCTTATACTTTAAGTAAAATTAAAACTACTAAAAGGAGAAAATTATGTATTATCAAAAAAGTTCTGAAGATACTTTGTTGAGTTTAAATGTTCAAAGCAACAATGGTCTGACTCAGGAGGAAGCTACTAAGCGATTAGAAGATAACGGACCGAATACTTTAGTTGAGAAGCAAAGAAAAACAATTCTACAAATGTTTCTATCTCAGCTCAAGGATACAATGATTTATATACTTTTTGCAGCTGCAGCCATATCTGCTATTCTGCATGAAGTAACTGATGCTATTATAATTTTAATAGTTGTTTTAATTAATGCAGTAATAGGTGTTGTACAGGAATCAAAAGCAGAAGCAGCTTTAGAAGCTTTAAAAAATCTTTCAAGTCCTACTGCTATGGTAAGGAGAAACGGAAAGATTATGGAAATACCTGCAAGCCAATTAGTAGTAGGTGATATAGTTATACTTGAAGCAGGACGTATAATTCCTGCGGACTTAAGATTGATACAATCAGTAAATTTAAAAATAGAAGAATCTGCATTAACAGGAGAGTCAGTTCCAGTTGATAAGGATGCAAACTTCCTGTCTGCCAAAGAAATAGGAATAGGTGATAGAATAAACATGGCTTATTCTTCAACAAGCGTTGCTTATGGAAGAGGTGAAGGTGTTGTTGTATACACAGGTATGGACACAGAAATCGGTAAAATTGCATCCATGCTTAATGAAAGCGTAGAAGAATTAACACCACTACAAAAGAGATTAAATGATTTAGGTAAGCTTCTTGGAATCGTAGCAATAGTTATAGTTGTTGCAATGTTTGGTATGGCATTGATTCTAGGAAGAGATATAATTGAAATGTTTATAACTGCAATTGCTTTAGCAGTTGCTGCAATACCTGAAGGTCTAACTGCAGTTGTTACAATAGTATTGGCTCTTGGAGTTCAAAGGATGGTAAAGGTTAACACCATTGTTCGTAAGCTCCCAGCTGTTGAAACTCTTGGTGCTGTAAGTGTTGTCTGCTCGGATAAAACAGGTACTCTTACTCAAAACAAAATGACTGTTACAAAGATATATTTCGATAACCATTTAAAAGACGTTAGCGAACTGTCATATGACAAAAATACAATCTTTGTTAAAGGATTCGTACTTTGCAATGATGCTTCAACAGCTAACAATGAAAGAATGGGTGACCCAACAGAGCTTGCTTTGTTGGATATGGGTAAGTTGGTTAATGTAACACGTGAAGGACTTGAACAAACCAATCCAAGAATTAATGAAAAGTCATTTGATTCAGCTCGTAAGTTAATGACTACTGTTCATAAGGAAGATAATAAAATTATCAGCTATACAAAAGGAGCTATGGATATACTCCTTGGTAGATGCAATAAAATTAACTTAAACGGTGAAGTTATAGATATTACAGAACAACATATTGCAAATATAAACAAGGCAGCTTCAGAAATGGCAAGAGGAGCTCTCAGAGTATTAGCATTAGGTTATAAAGAAAATGACGAAACTGCAAATGAAGAAAATCTTACCTTTGCTGGCTTAATTGGTATGATTGACCCTCCTAGGCCAGAAGCCAAGGATTCAGTACAGGTTCTAAAAGCTGCAGGCATAACGACAATTATGATTACCGGAGACCACAAAGATACTGCATTAGCAATAGCTAAGGACTTAGGAATTGCAGAAAATGAAAATCAATGCATTACGGGCAGTGAACTAAATGAACTTAATCAGGAGCAACTTAATAATAAGGTAAGAGATCTACGAGTATTTGCAAGAGTTTCTCCTGAGCATAAGGTAATGATAGTTAAAGCCTTTAAATCAAACGGAAGCATTGTTTCAATGACTGGTGACGGAGTAAATGATGCTCCATCTCTAAAATCAGCAGATATAGGTGTGGCAATGGGTATAACAGGTACTGACGTTGCAAAGGGCGCTGCTGACATGGTACTTACAGATGATAATTTTGCAACTATTGAAAAAGCAGTTGCCGAAGGAAGAGGTATTTACCAAAATATCAAAAAAACTGTGCTATTCTTGCTTTCATCAAACTTTGGAGAAGTTATTTCGATGTTTTCTGCTATAGCTGCAGGACTTGCATCACCGCTTCAATCAATTCACATTCTTTGGATTAACTTAATAACAGATTCATTACCTGGTTTGGCATTGGGAGTTGACCCTAAAGATACTGATATAATGAACGCTAAACCAAGAGATCCAAACGAAAGCTTATTTGCTCACGGTGGATTAGTATTTACTATATATAACGGTTTTATGATAGCCGCCTTAACTTTAGGAGCTTTCCTATGGTCTCCAATATCTCACCTAATGGATATTGGAGCTGCAATTAATCTTCAAAATATAAAGGAAATGCTTGAATTAACAACGCCTATTATAGTTAATGGCCATGATTACTTAATTATTGAACACGCACAGACATATGCATTTACTACATTAGGAGTATCACAACTATTCCATGCAATAGGTATGAGAAACTATGATAAATCATTGTTTAAAATGAAGATGTTTGACAATAAATCCATGATTGCAGCATTTATTATAGGATTAGGACTTCAAATTGCTGTTACAGAAATTCCTTTCCTTACAGAAGTATTTGAAACAAGCCAATTAACATTAAAAGAATGGTGTAATTTGATTCTGATATCTATGGTTCCATTATTATCTCATGAAATCATTGTTGCAGGAAAGAATCTGTTAAGAAAAAATGCATAGACAGGTTAGGGTATAAGCATAGGGCATAAAAATAAGGAGCGTAAGCTCCTTTAATTTTTATGTTATTTATCTTCTTCTGCTGGAGTTTCTTCTTCAACAGTGTCAGTTTTTACATCGGATTTGTCTTTTGCTTTTTTAGTAACTGAACCAATCGCCCATTTAGAGAATTCAATTCTTTGTTTAGCATGAGTCATTTCTAATGTAACTATTTCATCATTCACTTTAACAATTTTACCGTGAATTCCTCCTATAGTAATAACGTCATCACCGATAGCTAAACTATCTCTCATTTCTTTTATTTGTTTATCTTTTTTCTTTTGTGGTCTTATCATCATAAAGTACATTAATCCGAATAATACGACCATCATTAAAATACCACTTAATTGTGAACCTTCTGCTGGCATAATTCCTCCTATGTATTAATTAATATCCATAATTTTCATAAAATTCTTTTTTGAAATTCATGAAATTATCTTCCATTATACTTATTCTAATACGTTTCATTAAATTAATCAAGAAAAATAAATTATGTATTGAAGCAAGCCTTGCTCCTAATATTTCATTTTCTCCAAACAAGTGCCTAATATATGCTCTTGAATAATTTCTGCAAGTATAACAATTACAATTTTCATCTATTGGGTTAAAGTCACGTTTAAACTTTGCATTCTTAATTGATAGTTGACCTTTACTTGTCATGAATGCACCATGTCTCGCCATTCTTGTTGGTAAAACACAGTCAGCCATGTCTATACCTCTTTCCACAGCTTCAAAAAGATAATCAGGACTTCCTACTCCCATCAAGTACCTCGGTTTGTCCTTTGGTAATAAATCATTAGTGTAATCCATTACTTCACACATTAAATCTCTTGGCTCACCAACACTTAATCCACCAACCGCGTATCCGGGAAAATCAAGATCTGATATTTGTTTAGCGCTTTCAATTCTTAAGTCCTTATACATTCCGCCTTGTACTATTCCAAACAATGCTTGATTATCAGTGTTTTTGTGAAATTCCTTGCACCTTTTAGCCCATCTTGTTGTACGCTCCATAGATTTTTTTACATAATCATATTCTGCAGGATATGGAGCACATTCATCAAATGCCATCATTATGTCAGAACCTAAATAATTTTGTATCTCCATTGATTTTTCAGGGCTTATAAAATGTTTTGAACCATCTATGTGAGAGCGGAACTCAACACCTTCCTCTGTAATTTTTCTTAATGGTCCCAGACTAAAAACTTGAAAACCACCACTATCTGTTAATATTGGTTTATCCCAGTTCATAAATTTATGCGGTCCTCCTGCTTCCTTTATTAGTTCATGACCTGGTCTTAAATACAAATGATAAGTATTTCCTAATATAATCTGTGCTTCTAAATCTATTAGTTCCTCCGGTGTCATTGCCTTTACAGTTGCCTTTGTACCAACCGGCATAAAAATTGGAGTCTCTATAACTCCATGATTAGTATAAATTTTACCTAATCTTGCCTTACATTCTTTCGATTCCTTAATTAATTCAAATTTAAACATATCTCACCTTATTTTTTATTTAATGAACATCGCATCCCCAAAACTGAAGAATCTATATTTATTATCAACCGCTGTTTTATAAGCATCCATAACATTTTCTTTTCCTGCCAATGCGCTTACCAGCATTATTAAAGTAGACTCAGGTAAATGGAAGTTAGTTATTAATGAATTTACAACTTTATATTTATATCCTGGAAATATAAATATATCTGTCCATCCCTTTTGTGCCCTTACTAAACCATTTTCGTCTCCTATGGTTTCCAATGTCCTTGTACTTGTTGTGCCTACTGATATTACTCTCTTTCCACTTTTTTTTGCGTTATTTATTTTATCTGCTTCACTTTCTGTTAATTCATAATATTCTGAATGCATTTTATGCTCAGATATATATTCGGCCTTTACAGGCCTAAAAGTACCAAGCCCTACATGAAGGGTTAATTTTGCTATATTGACACCCTTATTCTCCAATTTCTTTAAAACTTCATCGTTAAAGTGTAGTCCTGCTGTAGGTGCTGCTGCGGAACCGGGGTTCTTTGCATAAATAGTCTGATATCTATTTCTATCCTCTAATTTTTCATGTATGTAAGGTGGTAAGGGCATTTCTCCAAGCTGATCTAGTATTTCTTCAAATATACCATTATAATTGAATTCAATTATTCTGTTTCCATCCTCTAACACTTCAACTATTTTTCCTGATAATAAGTTTTCTTTAAAAATTATTTCTGCTCCGGTTCTTGCCTTTTTCCCAGGCTTTACTAAGGTTTCCCATCTTTTATCGTCAATTCTTTTCAATAGAAGAATTTCAATTAAAGCATCTGTATCCTTTTTAGTACCAAACAATCTTGCAGGCAACACTTTTGTATCATTAATTACAAGACAATCCCCTTCATTAATGTAATCCACTATATCATAAAAATACTTATGCTCTATATGTCCAGTATTTTTATCAAGAATCAGTAGTCGTGAATGATCTCTTTCCTTTATGGGAGTTTGCGCAATTAATTCTTCAGGTAATTCATAATAAAAATCGCTTGTTTTAAAATTTATTTCTGTCATCTAATACTAACTCCAGTATAATAGTGTTTTAATATTTCCTTATAGCTAAAACCTTCTTCAGCCATTTGTTTAGCTCCGTACTGGCTCATGCCTATTCCATGTCCCCATCCTCTTCCCTCAAAATTATATGAGGAAGTATCAGTTTTTAGAGTAGATACTCCTTTTGAGGAAATAACAGAAAGTGTATCTTTGTTTATTTTACTTGTTCCATTACTTGATATTACATTTTTGCCTACAACACTTCCTGAACTTACACTGTTAAAACTTTCAATTGCTTCAATTTCATCATCTGAATCAACAATACTGTCTAATATGCCTCCCCCTCTTGAAGGAGCAGGTTTATATTCGTTCAAAAAAGTATACTCATTGGTAAAATAAAATACATTTCCATTTATTATTTCAAACCACGAACTCATAAGTCCCAATAGCAACCTTGCATTTTCTTTCTTATATGAAATTTCTCCAATATCAGTTGAAAATATACATTCCATAACTCTGTTGTTTTCAGATACTTTCGTTATTTCAACAGAATAAAGTTCTTTTACGTTATTGCCGTCATCTCTTAATTTTTTAATAATTTCATCCTTAGTATAGCTTTTTTGCCATTGGGTATAAGGTGAACCTGATCTGTTACTGTATTCATCTGGTACTCCAACAGAATATGGTAAGCTTATTGTCCATACATTTTCGGTGTTTTCAGTGCTTCCTCCACTGGTTGAATGATAAAATGCCTGAATAAGCTTATCATCATAATAAATCATTTCACCTCTTGTTTCATCAACTGCTTCATCTGTTGAAACTTTTTCTGAATTATATCCTCTATAAACCTGAGAGTTTTGATTATCATCCATATCATACAACGCATATGGCTTTTTATTATAAACAGCATAAGTTCGTGCAGCTACAGCTTGTGCTTTTATGCTTTCCTTTCCCCAAGTGGATACTATTTCATTAGGTACAACTCCATACAAATAGTTCTCCAATTCAACAAAATTAATTGATATAAGCTTAGAGTCTTCTATAATTTTAAAACCCATATATCCCCTGTAAGGTCTATTATCTATCATAATCATATCTATAGATTCTTTATCATAATAGGATGAAAAATATAGATTAGTGTTATTATCGTACATTAAAATCATATTATCTTTATTATCATAAACTATGATACTTTTATATTTAGTATTTACTGTTTCTGATGAATATCCATTGTCATTTAATTCATTTAATAAAGATTTTGCATCATTCTTGCTTGAAAAGAATCCGGCATATACTCTAAAGCCATCTTCATCATAATAAGGATAAAAAATGTTACCAAAAACACTTTCAAATTCCTCAGAATAACTTAAGGCCTCTTCATATGAATTGTAAATATCATTTAACTGTATATGATAGCATGAATCATCGTCTAAGTGAGCGCTTATATAATTATTTTCAAAAGAAAAAAGCTCCACTATATTATCATTATTTATTTCATAAGCAGTTATATCATCATATCCCTTTAAGGTAGCTTGTTCGTTATGTGTTCTTGGATATCTTATTCTTACTCTTACATATTCTGAATTGTCTGCAGCATAACAAACTGATGTTAACAAAAATATTAATAAAATTGAAATTATAATTATTTTATTTGATAATTTTGTCATTATTGTTCCTCCCTTAAGTCTAAAGATAATTGATCAGAATTTTGTTTGATTTTGTTTACATGCCTATATCCTAATTCTGTAACAACTCTTCCCCTTGGTGTTCTGTTTAAATAACCGATTTGTAACAAATATGGTTCATAAACATCCTCTATAGTTCCTTTTTCTTCACCAATAGATGCTGCCAATGTATCAAGCCCCACTGGTCCGCCATTATAAAATTCAATAATTGTATTTAAAATTCTTCTATCAAGCTTGTCCAATCCCATTTGATCTATTTCAAGCATCTTAAGAGCCAAATCAGCTGTTTGTGTATCGATTATTCCTTCGCTTTTTACTATGGCATAATCTCTAACACGCTTTAAAAGTCTATTTGCTATTCTTGGTGTGCCTCTTGAACGTCTTGCTATTTCCTCTGCACCTTTTTCATCTATTTTAATATCTATAATACCGGCAGATCTTTTAACTATCTCTTTTAAATCCTTAGCATCGTAAAAATCCAAATTACATAACACACCAAATCTGTCTCTAAGGGGTGAAGCTAACATACCGGACCTTGTTGTAGCTCCGATTAGGGTGAATTTCGGTAAATCCAACCTTATTGATCTTGCTGATGGACCTTTGCCTATAATAATATCAAGAGCATAATCCTCCAATGCAGGATATAAAACTTCCTCCACATTTTTGTTAAGTCTATGAATTTCATCTATGAAAAGAACATCATTTTCATTTAAATTAGTCAGTATAGCTGCTAAATCACCGGGTCTTTCAATCGCAGGACCTGAAGTTACTCTTATATTTACATTCATTTCATTAGAAATAATATTGGCAAGAGTAGTTTTGCCAAGTCCAGGTGGTCCTGACAATAACACATGGTCAAGGGGTTGATTTCTAAGTTTTGCGGACTCAATAAAGATATTTAAAACTTCCTTAACTTTATTTTGACCAATATATTGTGATAATCTTTGAGGTCTTAAATTAAGTTCTAACTCCTCTTCACCATTGTTAATGGTACCGGCAACAATTTCATTTTCTCTGTCAAACATTATCATACCTGCCTATTAATATTTTTTAACGCCTCTTTTATAATTTCGTTTTCGCTTTTCCCTTCAACATCTATTTTATCTAATACCTTTTTAGCTTCATAAGAATTAAATCCTAATGCGACTAATGCATTTAGTATATCAGATGACTCACATTCTGTTTGGAAAATGCCTATTCCTTCTATATCCGTATCTATCCCTTCAATAGTGCCGACTTTGTCCTTAAGCTCAAGAATTATTTTGCTTGCAGTCTTTTTGCCTATACCGGGTACCTTTGACATTCTTGTTACATCTTCTTTTAATATAATTTCTTTAACAGTATTTGATTCATAAGTAGATAATACGGAAAGCCCTGCCTTTGGACCGATTCCGTTTACAGAAATTAATTTTTTAAATAATTCAATTTCGTCAGAAGTTAAAAATCCGTAAAGGGCAATTATATCTTCCCTTATATGCATATATGTAAGAATAGTTGCTTTTTCACCTTCGCAAAGCTTATTTAAACTTGAAAGCGAAGTATTAATGAAATAGCCAATATTGTTGTTATCTATCACTATATAATCTAAACCTTTTTTAACAACAGTCCCTTTAATATAGTTAATCATCTTTCCTCCAAGTAGTTAATATTTAATTATTTTAAAGCTGTCAGCAAATTTCAAGGAATGTGCATGACATATTGCTGCTGCTAATCCGTCAGCTACATCATCAGGTTTAGGAATTTTATCCAACTTAAGTATAACCTTAACCATTTCTTGTATTTGCTTTTTATCCGCTCTTCCGTAACCAACTATCCCCTGCTTTATTTGAAGCGGAGTATATTCATAAAGGGGTATGTTCTTATTTTCTGCTGCTAAAAGATGTACTCCTCTTGCTTGAGCTATTGCCATAGCTGTTTTAACATTTTTATTGTAAAACAACTCCTCTATTGCTACAGCTTCAGGCTTGTACATTTCAAACAAATTCATATAACTATCGTAAATATTTTTAAGGCGTTTAGGAAATTCCTCAGAGCTTTCAGTAATAACAGCACCATAATCTATAACTTCAAATTTATTGCCAACATAATATATAATACCGTAACCTGAAATTGCAAGCCCCGGATCTATACCTATAATTATCATACATTTACCAACCTTACTAATATATTTTTAATTATAGCATAAGTGTCAGACTATGTAAATCTTTGGCTTATGTAAAAATTTGTTTTGCAAATGCAATATTTATGTTATAATCCATATATTATATCAATGCTTTATTAAAGGAACGTATTATGTTTAAAAAAGACAACAAACTTAAAAGGTTTGATTTTATTTTATTATTTACCACAATATTGTTATGCGTTTATGGATTTATTGTAATTAACAGTGCTACATTAAGTAAACCTTTAGGTAGTGAGCCGTTTTTAAGAACTCAAATAATAGCTTTTGGCTTAGGTATGGTTGCAGTGTTTATATTGCTATTTATTGATTATGATATATATGGAGGATTTTATATCCCTATTTACGTAATTACAATAGCATTTTTGATTTATGTGTTGATAAATCCTGTAAAAGCTACTGAATGGGGCGATGTAAGAAGCTGGATGAGTATAGGTCCCATTGTTTTTCAACCCTCAGAGTTAGCCAAATTTGGAGTCATAATTTCAGTATCAAAATTTATTGATTTACATAGAGACAATATAAACAATCCTGCAGTTCTAATTAAAATCTTAGTTTTTGCATTTTTTCCTATTGCGCTTATTTTGATGCAGCCGGACTTAGGTACAGCATTGGTATTTGTGTTTTTTATTGCTGTGATGCTTTTTGTTGCAGGAATTGACAGAAGATATATAATTGCTGTTCTTATAATTGCCTTAATATTATTAATTGTTGGCTTAGTTGCATTGTACAGCATTATGCAGGATTATGTTCCAGGCGAAAGATATCAAATAGACAGAATTGTCAACTTTTTCTATCCGGAATTAGATCCTGAAGATACAGGATATCATGTTATACAATCAAAGATAGCCATAGGTTCAGGAATGATTTATGGAAGAGGTTTGTATGAGGGTGTACAAAACCAATTAAATTACTTACCTACTAAAGAAACTGACTTTATATTTGCTGTAATAGGTGAAGAATTAGGTCTAATTGGTGGTTTGTTATTGTTGCTTTTATATGGTGTATTGTTTTATCGACTAATAAAAATTGCAAGGAATGCAGCTAATTTATTTGGTTCTCTCATAGTAACAGGAATTACAGCAATGCAATTTTTCCATATATTCGAAAACATAGGTATGACTATGGGGCTTATGCCTGTTACAGGAATTCCCCTACCTTTCATAAGCTACGGTGGAACATTCATGCTTGTTAACACAGTAAGCATGGGTTTGGTATTAAGCGTAGGTATGAAAAGAGGAAAAATTAGTATGAACGATTTTTAGTTAATGATAGGTCGTTGAAAAAGTTCGCCCTGCAAGGCGCTGAAAGCCGGGCAACCGCAGCATATTAGACATATGTGAGGATTGACCGGCTGAACAGCAACGCAGCAGGCGGGCGTTTTCAGCGACCTAATTTATTCAAAGCAGCTTCCACTAATAAACTCCTTCAAAATCGAATTGTTCGGTATTGCAGCTTCATTTTCGATTGGTTTGAAGTAATTTAAAAATTTCAATAGTCTTTGTCTTTCTCCATAGTATTCACTGTCTCTTCCTATTTCCATTAGTACAGGCTCTACATATTTTTTCAAAACGCATAGCTCGTAAACAAGAGCTGAATTAAATATTGCATCAGCATTTTCCTGAAATGGGAATATGTACTTTTCATTACCCCTTACCACATTAGTCCAAAGTTGCATGGTTTTTAATGCATTATTACCTCTGTGAGTATTGTCTCTTACAATTCTTCTTATTAATCTCAAATCTGATGTAGAAATACGATTATGGTTATCAATGTTTAATTGAGTTAAAGCACTTATATATATTTTAAATTTGTTAATCTGAGGTATTTGCGATGTTAACTCATCATTCAAACCGTGTATTCCCTCAATTATAATTATATGATCCTCTGACAGTGTTACAGGCTCTCTCGTGTATTCCTTCATTCCCTTTATAAAATTATATACAGGAATGTTTACTGTTTCTCCTGACATTAAACTCATTAATTGATCATTGAATAAATCTAAATCTAATGAATTGATGGTTTCAAAATTATAATCTCCATTTTCATCCTTAGGAGTTAAATGCCTATCAACAAAATAATCATCCAGTGAAATCGCGTATGTTTTTTTACCGTTAACTCTTAACTGTATTGATAACCTTTGTGCGAATGTAGTCTTTCCTGATGAAGACGGGCCGGCAATTAATACTATTTTAATGTTCTTGTCAGAGGTTATAGCATCTGCAATATAAGCTATTTTCTTTTCATGAAGCGCTTCGTTTACACGTATCATATCATCGATAGTGTTATTTTCAATTTTCTTGTTTAAAGAGCCCACATAGCCTACATCCATTATTTCTCCCCAGTCTTCTGCTTCCTTAAATACTTTATAAAGCTTTTTTTGCTCAATATATTCAGGCAATTCAAAATTACTTTCGACAGTTGGGAAATTTAGTATTATTCCAGGATAAAACAACCTTAAATCAAATTTATTTATTACTTCAGTATTAGGCGCTATATGACCGTAAAAAGTATCGTAGTATCCATCTAATTCATATATTTTAATTGTTTCTTCTTCTCTATAATTCAATAGCTCAACTTTATCCTGCATACCTTGTTTCAAGAAAATTTCCTGAGCTTTATCAACACTTATACATAAACTGTTTATAGGGCGTTTAGCTTCTATTATTTCGTTCATTCTTTTTTTTATATTGTTAAGCTGATTTATAGTTACTAAATGCTTGTGTTCTAATTCTGTATACAATCCTTTGTTTAAAGAATGCTTTATACTAACGTCAATATCATTAAATATGTCCTTACAAGCCTTTATATAAATAAGTGAAAGAGTTCTAATATATATTCTACGACCATCTCTATCCTTTATATCAAAAAAAAGAACTTTGTCACTATCTTTTAAATTAGTATAATCCAATGGCTGAACTTTATTGTTAACTTTTGCTCCCAAAAATCTTATATAGTCATCCTTGTATTCTCTTTTCAAAATTGAATAAAGTGATTCTTTTGGTTCAACAACTATTGTTTTATCTTTATTTAACAATTCAATTTTCATATTATTCCTCCTCTTATAATTCAAATCTATCTTTTATATCTGATATAACCTCCATTTTGTTTAGGTAAGCTAAGTTACCTTCATATCCATCCAATATAAGTTTATACGCATGTAGAATTTGATGTTTTTCACTGTCTTTTTTCCCATACTTTTTATCACCAACTATAGGATGACCTATGGACGAAAGATGAGCTCTGATTTGATGTGCTCTACCTGTTTCTATTTCTATTTCAAGCCATGTGTAATTTTTTTCTGTTTTTACAGGATGCGCATATGTAACAACCATCTTTGAATTTTCTACACTGTTTTTTACAATCTTAACCATGTTTTTTTCATCATTTTTAATCAAGTAGTCTTTAAGCTCTAATTTCTCTTTTACAGTACCATGAACTTTAGCAATATAAAACTTTCTAATGTTTCTTTCTCTGATTGCTTTATTGGTTTGCTTTAAAGTATCATAATTTTTAGCAGCTATTACAAGACCGGAAGTGTTTTTATCTAATCTATTGCATACTGCCGGTTTAAATGTAAAGCTAATATTCTCTTCCTTAGCATCTAAATACATTTTTATTTCGTCTATTAAATTTCTGCTGCTTGTTACATCAGGTTGAGTACTTAAGCCTACTGGTTTATTGACTATAAGTATATTGTCGTCCTCATAAGCAACTTTAAAATGGATTTGAGTTTGTCTAAGTGTTTTCTTTTCTCTGAACTTATCAATAGTGTCATCTGATAAATAAAGCATTACAACATCATCCTTTTTTAAAACTGTTTCAGGCTCAGCTTTTAAATCATTTAGCTTAATATTTTTCTTTCGTATCATTTTATAAATAAAAGATTGGTTAGCTTTATTGAGATATTTTTTTAAAAATCGATCTAATCTTTGACCTTCTTCATTGTTTGTTATTTTAATTTCCTTCATATTTACTCCGTTTATTT
>JAEZGU010000126.1 GCA_023416855.1 Bacillota bacterium | reverse complement strand
GGGCTTTGGAAGGATTTGAAAAATGCCTTAATAAAAAATACTATAACCTATTGCTTGGAAATTGGAAGAACAGCCAGAAAAGCAAATGAAGAAGGAAGAAATTTTGCATATGATGTTGCTGAAAATTTCAACGGATATGTTATATTTGAAGGTGAAATAACAGAGGCAGAATGGGAAGACAGAGATGGATTTACTTTTGGGAATCTAAACATAAAAGGTGAAAATGAATATGAAGGGCAGAATTTAAATATATGGTTCCAGAATGAATATATAATGTCCTGGAAAAACGGTGAAGTTTTTGCCACTGTTCCTGATTCAATAAACATATATATTAAAGATGAAAAAATGCCTTTATTAAATCCTAACGGAAAAAAAGGAATGAAGGTTACAGTCTTTGTTTTGAAAGCCTTTGACGAATGGAGAACAAAAGAAGCAATTGATATATTCGGACCAAGGTTCTTTGGATACGATATGGATTACAGAAAAATAGAAGATATTATATAATTTAAAGGGTGCATTAAGCACCTTTTAAATTACCAGTTAGGGGTTAATTATGTCTAATATATACGATATAATGAATAATCGTTCAAGCTGCAGAAGCTTCACACAGAAAGAAGTAACGGATGAAACATTAGACAAAATTTTAAATGCAGCATGCAATGCACCATCATCAGGGGGCTTTCAGAATTATTCTATTATAAAAATTAGAAATGCAGAAACTAAGCAAAAGCTTGCAAGACTTTGCAGAAATCAAATGTTTATAGAAAAGGCACCTGTTTGTTTGATATTTTGCATTGATTATAGAAGAATTAAAAGAATAAATGAAATTGTACCTGCAACTTGTGATCTTACAAATAACTTCATGGACTTTTGGATGTCAGTGTTGGATACTGCCATATGCGCTCAGACGCTTTGCATCGCTGCTGAAGAGGAAAATCTCAAATCAGTCTATATTGGCAATATTATAAATACTATTGACCAGGTTTCAGAATTATTAAAGCTTCCCGAATATGTTTGTCCTTCAATAATGGTGGTACTAGGCTATCCAAAAAATAAAACATTATTATCCAAAAAATATGACTCAAAAGTTATTGTACATGATGAAGAATATAAAGATATTGATATTAATACTCTTATGACGGATTATGAGAAAAAATATGAAGATTGGAATATGAAAATAACAAATAACTTGATTGAAAAAATATATGATACTTGTTTCAATCTTCATGGTAAAGAATTTGCTGAAGAGTTTAAAGAATATGCTCTGAAAAATAAAAAAATCAGCCCTTACCAGTTTTGGTTCGGTTATTATTATCTGAACCAAAAAGAATTTTTGGATTTGAAGGGATACATAGAATTTATGAAAAAACAAGGATTCAATTGGATAGGATAATATATGAAAAGCTCGTTTATAACGGGCTTTTCGTATATATATTATTTTTCGTTGAAAACATTTGCAACATGTGTTATAATCTAACACAACAAAATTCCTTTTACTGTAAAGATTAAAATATAATAATTTTTACCATATGAGAATGGGGGAATAAAGGTGTTTAATAAGCTAAAAGAAAATTGGGAAAGGTTCGTAAGAGACCATGAAGTATCTAATAGCATAAGGACTGAAATTTTGGCGTCATGGAATAGATGTGAAGCAATGAATGTAGATTTTGAGTCTGGAAGAGGAACTAAAGTATCAGATACGGTTTTGGCTGATAGATTAAGTAAAAGAAAAGAGCTTATAGAAGTAGCTAGGCCAATTATGGAGAATGTATTTGAAATTGTAAAGGATACAAGTTATAGCGTTGTTCTGACTGACGAAAATGGCATAATTATCGATTTGATTATTAATAATGATTTGGAAGCAAATCATAAAAAACTAAACTTTGTGCTTGGTTCATTGTGGAATGAGAAAAATGTAGGAAATAATGCAATAGGTACGTGTCTAGCAACTAATAAGCCTATACAGGTAATTGGCGCTGAACATTATTGTGAGTATCACCACAGATGGACTTGTTCTGCAGCACCAATTCACAACAGCAAAGGTGAAATCATCGGTTGTTTTGATTTATCAGGTAGAGCAGAAGATGTGCAGGCACATACATACGGTATAGCAGTTTCAAGTGCCAATAGTATAGAAAAACAATTTACCATACTTGAATCATATAAACTTATGGATACAACCTTTGATTCAATACTTGATGGATTAATGATTATGAACAGTGAAATGAAGATTTATAGATTTAACCATCAAATAACTGAATTATTTAAGTTGGATGAAAATGAAATATATAACATTAATATTAAAGAAGTATTTAAGGATTTTAATATTGTAAATAACATATTTAATAATAAGCAAAAAATCAAATATTCAGATGTGACGCTTGTAATAAATGATAAGAAAATTGAATGTTCCCTCAATATCTCACCTATTACTTTAGGGGATGATGTAATAGGTGCAGTATTTATAATCAGAGAAGCAAAACAAATAAGAAAAGAAGTAAGTAAGCTTGCTGGATTTAAAGCCAACTATACATTTGACAGCATAATTTCAGTGAATCCAAGGATGCATGAATTAATAAATACAGCTAAGAAGATATCAAAAACAAATTGTTCTGTATTAATAGAAGGGGAAAGCGGCGTTGGAAAAGAATTGTATGCACAATCAATACA
>JAEZGU010000260.1 GCA_023416855.1 Bacillota bacterium | reverse complement strand
GTTTATAAGAAGTGTATGCGTTACATCAAGATTCTTTGCAGCTTCTCTTATGCTTTTGCTTTGTCTTAAGCAATCAATGATTTTCTTTTTTTCCAAGCTTTCAAGACATTCCCTCAATGTCTTGTTTTCTGTATTTTCATCAGGAACAATATCATAGTTAAGGAATATATCTCTAGGCATTATTTCTTTAGTTGTGGAAAGTGCCACAGCTCTTTCAAGTACGTTTTGAAACTCTCTTACATTGCCCGGCCAATTGTAATTTATAAGCTTTCTCATGGCTTCCTTGTCAATACCGATAATTTCCTTGTGGTATCTTCTTGAATGAATATTTACATAATGCTCGTACAGTATTGGTAAATCTTCCTTTCTTTCTCTTAGTGAAGGAATGTTTATGTTAAAAATATTTATTCTAAATAAAAGCTCAATTCTAAATTCCTTATTTTTAACCATTTGATCAATATTTTGATTAGTGGCAGAAATTAGCCTCACATCCACAATTAATTCCTTTGGACTTCCCACCCTGCGTACCTTTTTTTCCTGCAACACTCTTAATAGCTTTGCCTGCAGGTGTGGTGCCATATCGCCTATTTCATCTAAAAACACTGTTCCTCCATTGGCTATTTCAAAAATGCCAGCCTTACCTTCCTTTCTTCCTCCCGTAAATGTTCCACCTTCATATCCAAACAGCTCGCTTTCCAATAGCTGGTCTGGAATAGCTGCACAGTTGATTGCTACAAACGGCTTATTTTTTCTTTTGCTTTCATTGTGTATAGCTCTTGCAAAGAGCTCCTTACCCGTGCCGCTTTCTCCTGTTATTAAAACAGGAGAGTCTGAAGCAGAATACAGCTTGCCTTGTTCAATAGCTTCAAGCATTTTGTTGCTTTCCGCTACAATATCATTAAAGGTAATGGGATTGTCATATCTGTCATACACATCTGTATCAACATCATAAAATGATAACAAATAGCTGCTTAATACGTTTTCCCCATTGATGATAGGCTGCAGCTTTACTTCAAAAAGTTGATTTCCAATGGTCATTTTTTCTTTTATTATATTTTTCTTGACTTTGTTATTTTTTAATGTTGCTAATAGCTTGTTGTAATCTAAGTATTTATTAATATTGATTCCAGTTATGTCCTAGCCTTTTGTATTAAATATTTTATCGTCGGCGTAATCATTATAATATTTAATGTCCCCGTTTTTGCTTAAGAGGGTCACGCCGTGAGGAATAACGTCCAACACGTTTTTCATTTCTGTATCTTTTTCTTCAAAAGGAAACAGTTCAATTTCCTCTAATGATGCCCACCCACTTAAATCTTCAAGCTCCTTTTTAATTTTTTCCCAAACATCATCCTCAACAGGCATTAATTTAATGTAGGCTACAAAAGCATAAACCTCCATCCAAATTAATCCAACATCATATTTATGCAGTACAGACAAAGCCTCATATGTTATGTGCGGTCTGTCTTCAACCGCTGTTAGTTTTATTTTTCTTGCTTCCATAATTACCTCACTTTTTTAATTGCATTAATCATGCCAAGTTATCATGCTTAAATTTCAATGAAATTTCTATTTTCATAAAATAATGACATTCAATAATGGAATAATATTGTTCCATTATTGAATGTCATTGGAATGTTCGTAATATTAATGGTTTAATTATATTCCGTTAGGTTTAATTTTAAACCATAATATTTAATATTTCAAGTTAATCCTCTAAAGAATTAAAGCAAACAATAAATTTTGTTCCTTTTCCTTCCTGACTAACAACTTCAATTGTTGCTGAGTGCAGAGTTAATATGCTTTTAGCGATGGTAAGACCTATGCCTGATCCTTCTGTTTCATGCCTGCTTTTGTCACCTCTGTACAAGCGTTCAAATATAAAAGGTATATCCTCCTTATTAATACCTATGCCGTTATCTACAATTTCTACAAATACTTTTTTATCATTCTTACAAATGTTAATTAAAATTTCTCCATATTCACCTGTAAATTTTATGGCATTGTTTACAAGGTTGATAAATACTTGCTTTAACTTGTCAGAATCTCCTAGTATGAAATAATTTAAATCTTCTTCCTTAGAAAGCATCAGGGATATATGTTTTTTTTCAGCTTTTATTTGAAAATCATCATATAAATTTTCAATTAAATTAATAAGATTTATGGAATGAAAGTTTAACTTTAAACTTTCCGACTCAAATTCCTTTAGCTTTTCTAAATTATTTAATAGCTTGCCAAAACGAATAATTTCATCATTTAATCTTGCAAGCCTTTCTGTTGTCACAGGAAACACACCATCAATCATTGCTTCAAAGTTGTTTTGAAGAACATTAAGAGGTGTCCTTATTTCATGATTTATATCAGATATGAGTCTTTTTCTAAGCATATCCTGATTGTTTAACTTTTCTGCCAATATATTCATACTATTTCTTAAGTTTATTATTTCATTTATATCTGTCTTTGTGTTTAATTTTTCTTTAAATTCGCCTTGAGAAAGCTTTACGGACATATTAGCAACTTCCTTTATAGGAGCTGAAAACTGCTTGGAAAAGTAAAGGCTTGCAGCA
>JAEZGU010000178.1 GCA_023416855.1 Bacillota bacterium | reverse complement strand
CATTGATATGGTGACTATAGCGAAGAGGTCACACCCGTTCCCATCCCGAACACGGAAGTTAAGCTCTTCAGCGCTGATGATACTTGGTGGGAGACTGCCTGGGAAAGTAGGACGTCGCCATGTTAAAAACAGCTGATAATATTAGCTGTTTTTTTTATGTAAATTTGTATATTTATTTACAATTTTTATATTTATTTAAATTAATCCTTGACAACTAAAAAAATGTTCTATAAAATATAATTAAATCAAATTGGTATTTTATAGAACTTACTTACATTAAATGTTAAATTTTCACACTGAGCCGTACTTACATCAAGCTTGTCGGCTTACTTATCAAATTGCATCATGGTATCGTCATAAAGAAATCGTTGTCAAATAATATAATGGTGGTGATATTTTTGAGTGTTTCATCTATTAACGTTTATTCAGAAATTGGAAAATTAAAAAAGGTTTTATTACACAGACCTGGAAAAGAATTAGAAAACTTAATGCCCGAATATCTTGAAAGGTTACTTTTTGATGATATTCCTTACTTGAAAATAGCTCAGGAAGAACATGATTTTTTTGCTGACATTTTTAGATCAATGAACATTGAAACTGTATATTTGGAGGATTTGGTTGCGGATTCAATTATAAATGAAGAAATTAAGAACCAATTTATTGACGAATATATGGAAGAAGCAGATATAAAGGATAAAAGGGAATTAAGGGTACTAAAAGAATTCTTTTTATCATTTAACTGTAACAAGGAAATGGTTACAAAAATGATGGCAGGAATACGAAAATCAGAAATATGTGATTACAGAGGTCTTAGATTAGTAGATTATTTAAGTAATCATTATCCTTTCATAATTGATCCCATGCCTAATTTATATTTTACTAGAGATCCATTTGCAGCTGTTGGTGAAGGAGTTACTATTCACAAAATGTTTACGGTAACTAGAAATAGAGAAACTTTGTTTGCAAAATACATTTTTAACTGCAATCCTGCATATAAAGAAACTAAATTATATTATGATAGAACTGAAAGATATTCACTTGAAGGTGGAGATATTTTAATATTAAACAACGAAGTTATAGCAGTTGGCATATCACAAAGAACTAATCCTAATGCAATTGAAAAATTCGCTAATTCATTACTTACAGAAGAAACTACTTTTAAAAAGATATTGGCAATAGACATTCCTAAAACAAGAGCATTTATGCACTTAGATACCGTGTTTACCATGGTTGACTATGACAAATTTACAATTCACCCAAATATAAAATCAGACATAAATGTTTATATACTCCAAAGAAATGATGAAGGAAAGATAAATATAACAGAAGAGCAAGGTTCCTTAGAGGATATATTGAAAAAGGAGCTTAATTTAGATAGTGTAAAATTAATTAAATGCGGAGGCAACAGTATTATTGATGCATCAAGAGAGCAATGGAATGATGGGTCTAATACATTGTGTATAGCCCCGGGAGAAGTAATAGTTTATTCAAGAAATTATGTTACAAATGAAATATTACAGCAAGAGGGAATTAAAACACACATTATGCCAAGTTCGGAATTATCAAGAGGAAGAGGCGGTCCAAGGTGTATGAGTATGCCGCTTATTAGAGAAAATTTATAGAAGTTTAGTGTCGTTACATTTTTAGGAATATTTTTGAAATAAGAAAATAATTATTGCATGTAAGGCAACTCTGTGCTAACATATCTAAATATACAACAAAACTAATAATTAAACACAATGCAATAGTATTTTAATATTAAATTTTTTGTAATTTATATTTGATTTGGAGGTAATTAAGGCAGTAAATTTAAAACGAAGAAGCTTGTTAACGCTGATGGATTTCACACCAGAGGAGATTCGTTATTTATTGGACTTGGCTCACGATTTAAAAGCAAAGAAAAGGTCAGGTTATTCTAATTATTTATTAAAGGGAAAAAATGTTGTATTATTATTCGAAAAAACTTCTACAAGAACAAGATGTGCTTTTGAAGTAGCGGCATTAGATGAAGGTGCCCACGTTACTTTTTTAGATTCCGGAAGCTCTCAAATGGGAAAGAAAGAATCATTGGAAGATACAGCAAAGGTACTTGGAAGATTTTATGATGGTATAGAATACAGAGGATACGATCAAAAAGCAGTAGAACAATTAGCTAAATATTCAGGAGTACCTGTTTGGAACGGATTAACTGATGTAGATCATCCTACTCAAATTTTAGCTGACTTGTTAACTATAGAAGAACACATTGCTAAACCATTACACAAAGTAAAAGTAGTATTTACCGGAGATATTAGAAATAATATGTCATATGCATGGATGTATGGTTGTGCTAAAATGGGTATGCATTATGTTGCGTATGGACCAAGTGAGTTAAAGGACCAATTAGATGATGAAGCTTTAAATAAAATTTATGATGTTGCAAAAAAGACAGGAGCAAAAATTGAAATTTCTGATAATATAGAGTGCTTAAAAGGTGCAGATGTAATTTATACTGACATATGGGCTTCTATGGGTGAGGAAGAACAAATTCCTGAAAGAGTAAAAATGCTAACTCCATTTAAAGTGACAATGGATTTATTAAAAGCAACAGGTAATGATGATGTTAAATTTATGCACTGTTTGCCTTCATTCCATGATTTCGAAACAAAGATGGCAAGAGAACAAATGGAATTAGGTTATGATATAAGAGAAGTTACAGATGAAGTGTTTAGAAGCAGACATTCTATAGTTTTTGATGAGGCTGAAAATAGACTTCATACTATTAAAGCAGTAATAGTTGCTACAATAGCGTAAAAATAAGGGCAAAATTAAGAGAGGTTAATATGGATAAGATAATTAAGGTAGTTATTGCATTAGGAGGAAATGCATTGGAGGATAAAAGTCTTCCATCAACGGCGGAGGCACAGTTAGAGGTTGTAAAAAAAACCAGTGAATACCTGGCAGATATAAGCTGTGCTGGTTATGAAATAGCAATAGTGCATGGTAATGGGCCACAGGTAGGAAGGTTATTACTTGCTTCTGAAACAGCAAAGGATGTTACTCCTGCAATGCCATTTGATGTTTGTGGAGCTATGACACAAGGCTATATTGGTTATCATATTCAGCAAGGACTAAAATATGCTTTAGCAAAAAGAAACAGAAAACTTCCTGTAGTAACTATTGTTACTCAAGTGGTGGTTAATAAAAATGATTCAGCCTTTAATAATCCAACAAAGCCAATTGGTCTATTTTACTCAGAGGAAGAAGCAAAACTAATTGCTGAGGAAAAAGGCTTTATTATGAAGGAGGATGCAGGCAGAGGATGGAGAAGGGTTGTACCATCGCCAATGCCTGAAAAAATCATTGAAATTGACACCATAAAAAGATTATGGGATTCCACAATAGCAATTGCTTGCGGAGGTGGAGGAGTACCTGTAATAGAGAACGAGGATGGCTCTGTTGAGGGAATAGCTGCAGTAATAGATAAAGATTTAGCAGCTGAAAAATTAGCAGAGGACATAAATGCTGACATACTTTTAATATTAACTGAGGTAGAGAAGGTATCGATTAATTTCAAAAAGCCAAACCAACAGGATTTATCACGTATGACAGTTGTTGAAGCAGAAAAATATATTGAAGAAGGACATTTTGCACCGGGAAGTATGCTTCCAAAAGTTATGGCTGCTGTAAAATTTGTTAAATCGCACCCAGAAAGAAGAGCTATTATAACTTCGTTATATAAATCGATGGATGCATTAAACGGGTTAACCGGTACTATTATTCAAGATGTTTAAAACTTAAATGATATCATATCCAAAACAAAAGACAGTGGGACACTCCCATCTGTCTTTTGTGTTATTTTTGTTACTAAACTTCTTGTTCTTCCATGTTACCAATTTCGTATCCTATTGCTGCGTCTTTTACAATTTCATTTAGATTTAATGATGATTTTTTTTCATTTAATTTCATATTTCTGATTGCATTTGTTAACATCAGCTTTATTCTATTAATTTGATTAACTTCACTGATGCCTGCATCATAATCAATCGGGACTATGTTTGACATGGGGTATGCATCCTTTAGTTTCTTAATCATTCCCTTACCGGTTATATGATTTGGTAAACAAGCAAATGGCTGTAAACATAAAATGTTATCAACACCGCTGTCTAAAAGTTCAACCATTTCCCCTGTTAAGAACCATCCTTCACCCGATTGATTTGCTAAAGATAAAAACTTTTCTGCTTTATGTGCAATTTCTTCTATATTTGAAGGTGTTGTAAATCTCTTAGAGTTCTTAAAAGCTTCAACACTTGGTTTTTTGTATATATCAATTATTTTTACTATTGTTGCATGTATAAACTTATCTTTTTTGCTTCCAATTAATAACTCATCAAATTTTATAACTCCATTAAGTGTAGTATAGGAGAAGAAATCCAATAAATCAGGCACTATAACCTCTGCGCCCTCTTCTTCCAACAATGAAAACACATCATTATTCGCATTTGGATGAAACTTTACAAGTATTTCACCAACAATACCAACCTTTGGTTTTCTAATACTTTCATCTAATTCAATATTATCAAAGTCATTAACTATGTCGTTTATTAAGTTTTTAAATTTTTTATATCCGCCCTTTTCAATAACTTTATAACTCTCTCCAACCCATTTATTATACATTTCATTTACAGATCCTTTAACTTTTTCATAAGGTCTTGTTCTGTAGGTTGCACGCATTAGAGTATCACCAATAACCATAGCAATCACTAATCTGTGTAAAAATCCAGAAGTTAATTTAAAACCTGGTTGTTTGTCCAGCCCAACTAAGTTAAATGATATAACAGGTATGTGCCCATATCCTAAATCCTTAAGTGCTTTTCGAATAAAACCAATATAGTTAGTAGCTCTACAACCACCGCCGGTTTGAGAAATCATTAAGGTTACATTATCTAAATCGTATTCACCTGATTCTAATGCGTTAATCAGTTGGCCGATTACAATTATAGAAGGATAGCAAGCATCATTATTAACTACCCTTAATCCTGCATCAACGGCTTTTTTATCAACAGCCGGCAATACAACTGTATTATATCCTGATTTCTTAGCAGCTATTTCAATAAACTGAAAATGAATTGGCGACATTTGAGGTACTAAAATAGTATGCTTTTTCTTCATCTCCTTAGTAAATTCAACTCTTTTATAGGGATTTGGTCTTTTTATATGAACAATCCCTGTTCTGTCTCTTTCCTCCATGGAAGCAAGAAGGGAGCGTATACGAATTCTTATGGCACCAAGATTTGTAATCTCATCAATTTTAATTACAGTATATATTTTATTATTTTTTGATAATATTTCATTAACTTGGTCTGTTGTAACTGCATCTATTCCACAACCAAATGAATTAAGTTGAATTAGTTCTAAGGAATCTGTATTTGAAACATAGGTGGCAGCTGAATATAATCTTGTATGATATGCCCATTGGTCAATAACTCTTAAAGGTCTTTCTATTTGTGCTCTTTCCAATGAATCTTCTGATAGCACTACCATACCGTAGCCTTCAATCATTTCTGGTATACCATGATTAATTTCCGGATCTATGTGGTATGGTCTGCCTGCTAATACTATTCCCTTTTTATTGTTTTTCCTAATATATTCAATAGCTCTTAATCCTTCTTTTTTTACATCATCCTTATAAATAAGTAGTTCGTTATATGCCTTATCAACAGCATTTTTAATTTCATTAAACGTTATATTTTCAGATTCTCCAATTTCATTATAGAGCTTTTGAACTAATCTATCTTTTTCATTTAAGTTAAGAAAAGGCTTGTAGAATTTAATATTGCTTAAATCAATATTAGCTTCTATTGATTCGGGATATGAAACTACAATAGGACAATTATAGTGATTACCTGCATATTCATCTTCCTTAATATTGTAAGCAATACAAGGGTAAAATATTTTAGGGACTTTTTTGTTCAATAGATCCACTATATGACCATGTGCAATTTTACCCGGATAACATACGGATTCAGAAGGAATTGTACCCATTCCAAGTTCATATATTTTCTTGCTGGATACCCCTGATAAAACTACTCTGTAGCGTAATTCATTAAAAAATGTAAACCAGAAAGGATAATCCTCGTACATATTTAAAACTCTTGGTATGCCAATTAAACCTCGATCAGCTTTATTAACTGAAAGTGGTTTATAGTCAAAAACTCTTTTGTTTTTATATTTATAAAGGTTAGGCAGTTGCTCCATTTTTTCTACTTGAATATACTTTTCAGCACCTCTCTCGCATCTGTTTCCTGATACATAAAATCTACCATCCGAAAACTTGTTGATTGTTAATAAGCAATTGTTAGTGCAAAGTCCGCAACGTTCCATAGT
>JAEZGU010000157.1 GCA_023416855.1 Bacillota bacterium | reverse complement strand
CAACTCCACCTCTATTGTATGGGGCCATTATTAGAGAACTCTGTTGATGGTGTGTGTCATTTATATTATTTTTGATAAACTGTTCTAACAGTTCATCATTATCGATTGTTTCAAAACTTGGTGAAATAAGCTGATATTGTGGATCTATGGTAGAAAGAGCGCTTGCAATATTTTTAATATAATTTTTATATACAGATTTTATAAGATCTAAATCTTGTGGATTTTCAAGCAAATTGTAATTGGCTAATACTATTTTTAAAGGATCATTGTTTTGTAAAATTATACTACCTTTACTTTTAGGATCTAATAATATTATTATAATTGCTAATGCTCCATTAGAATAATTACCTATAAGTTGTATGCTTCGTTTGTTAGAATAGCTTTCATTTGGTGCCGGCAAAAATGCACCTCCATTGTATAAAGCGTTTGGTTCCATTAATACCTGCTGTATGTCGGATGTATTTACATTGAAAAGAGCTGTAGTAAAAGTATGATTTACTAAATTTTGACCGACGTTGGGATTGTCAAATACTAAAGGAATGTTAAGGCTTCTTAAATAATCAAAGGGGCCAATTCCGGATAAAAGCAACAACTGAGCACTGTTTATTCCGGCAGAAATTATTACTTTCTTCTTTGCGTAAATATATCCACACTTACCTTCTTTAAGAAACTCAACACCAACTGCATCTCTATTTGAATTGAATATTATACGAAGAACTGTTGTTTTATAGCTGACAAATAGTTTTCTTCCGTTTATTCCGTAGCCGTTGCTATCTACAACATTTCTTGATAAAAATGCAGTGGATGCACTCTCTCTTTCTCCATTTTGTTTTTGTGTTAATTGCCATCGTAAAAAAGGGCCTATAGGTGTGTTAGGATTATTATAGTTATATACTGTTTCATAACCTGTTCCTCTTTCTATGGCTGAAACTAATTTTCTTGTCATAATTGGTACATAATCAGGTGTTTGCCTTATAGATAGAGGATTGTTTTCAATCATTGAAAAATTATTATTTGCAGCAACAGGACCCCACATTGGTCCTGCAATTTGCTCCCACTGGTTAAGTGCATTGACAGACGGTCTTACAAACTGTTCACCATTAATGGAAGAACCTCCACCTGAAAGCCTTCCGGTAGTCCAACCAAATATTTTTTCATTTGCATTTATTTGAGGAACAGTTTCTCCTTGCCAAAAAAACTCAGGCTTATGCAAACTTAAGTTTGCGGATGATTTCCTGATGAGAACATTATTATCATTATTTTCCCCTGCTTCTAATAGCAATACTGAATTTATTCCATTGTCAGAAAGCTCTTTTGCCAACACGCAACCTGCGGGACCTGTTCCAACTATTATGTAATCATAAGTAATATTTACTTTATTCATACTATTAATCATATATATACCTCCGTTTCATATTATTTTATGAAGCCATAAAGTATATTGCTACTAATATATTAGCAGGCTAAGATTAAAACATTGACTAAACTTTGTTGTTCTTATATATTAATATCACAGTATCTATTAATTATAGGAGCATATAATGAAAATATCAAAAAAAGACGCAATAATATGGTTTGATTTTATTTCGCAGCTATCTGAAGAGGAAATTAACACAATTCATGAAGAAATTATCTTTTCTACATTTTCGCAAATTGAAGCGGCAGTAGATAAGAGGAATGATTTATTAATGTCAGAAATCAGCGGGTTAAAAACTTTAGACGATAGAACTTTCTATGTAGGCAATGAAAGTAAATTCCCAAAAGGATGTCGCTCATGCCTATTGGGAACAGGTTTAGGTGCTATTAGAAAAACAAATAAATGTAATTTAGAATGTAAATTTTGTTATAATTATGGACAACTACAGGCAATTCCTCCAATAGGTGAAGATATGTGGGATATTGGAGGTACTAAATTTTATGAGAAAGATATTGATTTGCTCCTTTCTGTTCATCAGAAACCAACAGGTATTTCATATGTTTATTTAGAACCGTTTATGGAAATCGAAAAATATTATTCTGTAATCAAGAAATTTAGCAATGCGCAAATCCACCAACACATGTATACTAACGGAACTTTAGCAACAGAAGAAACATTGAAAGCATTAGGAGAAGCAGGACTTAATGAGATACGTTTTAATTTAGGTGCTTCTAATTGCTCTGATAAGGTTATTGAAAATATTGGAATAGCAAAAAAATACATCGAAAATGTAGGCATTGAAACTCCAATGACTCCTGAATTTTACAAGCAATTTTTTGAGAAGAAAAATGATATCCTCAATACAAAATTAGATTTTATCAATTGTGCAGAATTACATTTAAATGAAAACAACATTGGTAATTATAATGGGGAAAATATGTATATTTCAAGGCAAGGATATATATCCCCTGTTTGGAGCAGAGAATTAACACTGAAGTTTATGAAAATTGCAGATGAGGAAAAATGGGATTTAGTTGTTCATGACTGTTCTAATTATACAAAGTTTGCCAGAGGATTAAATTTAAGTAAACAAAACAAGTGGTTTGGAGATAGTAGTTATGCTTGTGAGTTTTCTACAATTCCATTGGAAATATTTTTTCCTATATTATGCGATGATAAGTTTAAATTTATATGTGAAGAAGAGTTGCCAGAGGGTTATAAGCCTGAGTTGTTGGATTATTAGTTAATTGCTTGACACTGTTTAGTTAATCATGATAGGATTTATACAAAGTTTGCATAAGGACTAAAATAATGTTACGTCAGAAAGGAGTAGCATATGAATTACTTAATTATAGGTATCATTTTTATACTTGCAATGTTTGCCTTTCGTTTCTCCAATAAACATGGAGTGCCGGCACTGCTGTTATTTATAGTTCTGGG
>JAEZGU010000088.1 GCA_023416855.1 Bacillota bacterium | reverse complement strand
TGCTAAGATTCCTGCAGATAAATACCCGCTTGGATGACCATGAGTAATAGCTGCACACTCACAAGCTATTTGAAAAGATTGTCTACATTGAAACATTAATCCAATAGGTGCTACTCTCATTACTCCTCCACATCCCTTGCTATTATTTATTGGGTCGTGAATTATGCCCTTAATCCCACTTTTTAGCGATTTAATAC
Organism: Bacillota bacterium; assembly: GCA_023416855.1. GTDB lineage: Bacteria > Bacillota > Clostridia > Tissierellales > Sedimentibacteraceae > Sedimentibacter. Next base: position 7,525 of record JAEZGU010000088.1, on the reverse strand, counting down.
AAGTAAGTCCCGGAGAACGTTTAATAAAAAGCTCTTTTTTATATAACAACCTATATCTTGACAAAAACTTATTTTCTTTGCATTCATATTCTCCCTGAGTATATAACCACGCTAAATATGCTTCATATACATAAGATGAAACATTTGTCGGAATTCCACCTTCAGTTGCTATAAGCAATCCCTCTGCCGTAAAAAGAGACATCTGAGTATCATCAGTAATCTCTGCTAAACCGTTCTTCCCAGCTATTAAGTTCGTTAGCCCTTTTTCACCATACTTCATTATGATTTCTGAATCTGATAGAAATTCAACAGGCCAACCAAAAGCATCACCTATCGCTCCACCTATAATACACCCCAAAAAAAATTCTTTACTTAATCCCACCTAATTATTTCCCCTTTCATATAAATCATACAGTTATAATCTCACCATCATTTACAACAAGAGTATTTCTATATTTTTGAGTGAATAGTCCAGGGTTTTCTGTGTGAATCGGTATTACCATTTTGGGCTGAATACTATCAATTGTTCTTTGTAAAGTTCTTATATCTGCATGTCCACTGGTATGAAGGTCTACAATTCTCATCTTTTTCGTTTGAGCATAGTTCAATAAAGTTTTGTTCTTTTCTAAATTCTTGTATCCATTCCACATAGAATAAATAAACACAGAATGATTAATATTGTTAATATGCTGGAGGTCAGAAATCATTGAATCTCTAATAAGCATGCAGTAATCTTTCAGATTAGAAATCTCTTCCCTTTTAATTTTATATTTACTAAATTGATTCATAAGTTTTGCGCCTTCTAAATCTTTAAACATTTTCTGTGTAAGATAATATGGATAAAAGACTCGAATATTTTTGCATTTCCCTGGTTTTGGAATACTATTGTTAAGCTTTGATACTATATGTGCAATAAAAATATCCATTATAAATAACCGTTCACTTCTCATTGCAGCTCTGTACATACTTACGATTCGATCGATATTAGTTGAAGATTGCATTACAAATACAGGAGTTGAATTAGCTCTCATCAATTCATATGCTTCATTTTCAATATCTTTTTCAGTCTTAATATCTTCAGATATTCTACTCATCATAGTTCCTTCTATTAAAAGTACATCTACATCTTTGGGTATAGTTGCAATAAAAAAATCTGTAGCTTTTTTCTTTCTTCCATGATCCCTAAAATCCCCAGTATACACAATACATTTTCCTTCCGCTTGTATAACAAAAGCATATGCATCAAATCCTGAGTGGTCAACTAAGTAAGGAGTAATTAAGAAGTCTCCAATTTGTATAGTTTGTCCACTTATTAAATAATTAAAAGAGTTCGCAATTATGCTACTACCTGTAAATTTAGCAGTTGTATCAAATATTTCATAGGATTTTTTTCCAATATACACTGGTATATTTGGATTGGCATGTTTCAATAAACCTATATGATCTCCATGACCATGAGTAACCAAAATTGCATCTGTTTTTATGTCATCTTCATTATATAGTCCTTGGATATTAGGTAGTTTTATTTCATACTTTTTACTTGCATCATCAAAGCTCGGCAATTCCTGTCCTACATCAAGTATAATTCTACTTCTTTTAGTTGATATTTCAATACAACTCCCACCAATTTGATGAGTTCCACGATGTATAATTAAATTGATAACATCCCCTCCTAATTTCAATTCATAAATTAGTACTTACTGTTATTAGTAGAGCAACTCCCATATTTTATCTATATCTATTGTTGAATTATCTTTGTTTAATACATTTTCCTCATTTGCAAATAATACATTTTCTGTGCCCAAATTGTTTACTAATTTTTGTTTATGATCATTCCCCAATGGCTTTTCTGGTTCAAAAACAATTAGTTTGGCTGACTTGCAAATATCCTTAATTTCACTTTTAAAATCAATACCAAATACCCTATTCATTATTGTTATGTAGTTTGTATATTGCTCTTTAAAAGTCCCTACACCTTTATCTATCCAACCTGTATACTCTTTAACTTGTTTTATTACTTCTGGTAAGTCTTCTTTCTTTTGTTTCGATATTCTTCCGTCGCCTACTACTTTTGCTTCAACAAGCATTAATTCTTGTAACTTTTTGTTATATAACATAAGGTCACATTTTTTTCTTTCATTATATATTTCTATATCAAGTACTACTGTGTCACTTTTTCTATCTGCATATGTATATTTATATAATTCACATAAAAATTGTCTTTCTTTTTTCTTACCATCATTATTAAATTTATTTTTTACCCCTTTTTTCAACTCGTCGTATAATGACAAAATATCAAATCTTTGCCCACTAATAAAATAATTATTAGGAGATATTACATAATATTCTTTTCCTATATGTTTAAAATACTCTATGTTATATGAAAATTCATTTTTTTCGTATTGAATAATACAACCGCCTTCATAATAAAAATCTATTCTATCCTTTCTTAATGCTGGAAAAACCTTACCTATATTAATATCCTTTTTTATGTACTCATAAATTTTATGACTTTCTATTTCATTCAAATTCAATTTTTTATATTCTCTTGTAAATCCATTATTTTTACTCATTATAATTACCATCCTTATTATATTTTTTTGATTTATAAATTATATTTTATTTAATTTAACTTCCATGCTTTCAGTCTGTAAAATATATTTTACGTTTTTCTCATCATATTTCTCAATAAGATTAATATTTTCAATATCAAGGAACAAATCGTATATCTCCTCATGAAATAGTTCTTCATCAATATTTTTAGAAAGAGCCAATTCCTTACCTTTCTTATCCACGACACCAATTTTGTGATCTATAGCGAATAAGAAAAGTCCATCAAAACAATTACTAAGCATGTCATATTTAAAATTAATTATCATATTACCTTTTTTATTTATAACACCCCATTTTCCGCCTTTTTTTACTACAGCAACCCCTTCATAAAACAAATTTGCAGATTCATAAATTAGCGGTATCACCTCTTTTCCATTTTTATTTATGTATCCATACTTTGGATTATCTAAATTAACACTATACGGTTCACATACTACTGCATGTCCATCTTTAAAATCTGAGCAAAACATACCATATTTAGGTTCAACCACTATTTTAAATTTATCATCAATATATCCTATACATTTATGCAACCGTATAGCTGCCATTCCCTCTGAAAAATTAAATGCTTCATCAACTTGCAACTTCTTTAGTACTACTCCACTATTGTCTATATAACACCAGCTGCCACCACTTTTTCTCACTGTCAGATTCATCATTTAAAACACCCCCATCATTAATTACGCCTTTATCTAATAGAAATCTTATAGCCATTGAATTTACGTTATCCTCGTCATTTTGATCAAATATTGACTCTCTATTATTGATATATTCTTCATATTTAACTGGTTCAAGATTATAAGTAGAAATAAGATGAGCAAGTTCATGAAATAATACGTGGTATCTGTATTGTTCAAGAGTCTTAATGCATTTATATCCGCTAAGTATATAAGTATTAAACAGCAACTTAATTCCATAATCATATAAATATATTTTGGGACTAAAATCATTTTCTTTATGAACTTCAAATAAACCTACAAGAGAAATACCATACCTCTTGCTTTTGTATCTCCTTAAATCTAAAGTTAATTTGTCATATACTTGTTTCTGATTTAATCCATTAAAAACAAACTCTTTCGCATATTCAAACATTATTTCATCATTTTCTGTTATTATATTATTGTATTTTATTTTCAATAGAAACTCCTTTTAAACATGAATTTTTTTGTAAATAAAACTAACTTTTTTATTATTCTCTATGTTAAAGACTTATTCTTATACCAATTCGGATTAGATAGCTTTTGCAATAAATTCCTGTGCGTTAATAATATCCTGATGATTATATGATTCTAATTTATGCATGATAAAGTCTAATTCGTGCAGTACAAATTTTACGCTAATTAAGTTTCTTACATGCCTCTCTACTTCTATACTGCTTCCTTTTAGAGCTAATGCCATATTATAATAACCTACTCTAAAAATTAATTTTTCCATATCTTTATAATCAACAATTTTCATAATTCTTGCTTTAAATAATTCATACCCTTCAAGAACACTAAATTTGCGAGGAGGTGATTTATCAAGGTCTTCTTCTTTTTCAAATATGCTATAATCAAAATCATCAAAAAATCCCTCGCCTAACATAGATAGAATTTTTTCGAATAATATTCTACTCTTTTCTCCTTCTTGAATCATCAAAAGCCCTTCTCTAATAATTAAACTATCTAACAATTGCTTATGAGAATTTTGTCTTGTATGAATATAGTTATCAATAATGAATCTTAAATCTTTAGAATAACAACCCTCAAGGATTATTTCTATTCCCTTTCTAAGGAGAAAAGGTTGTAAATTGTTATAATAATCATATAGTCTTAGTAATCCCTCGTTATTAGATAGTATCGACAGATTTACTATATTGTTTATAAGATTTCTTAATTCTTCTTTTTCTTCGTAGTTATACTCTTTATATAAGCTACTCATTATATTTAACATAAACTAAACTCCTTTCAAATATTGAAATTTTGTTTTACCATTATAAAAGTAAGTTGTTTTCTATCCCTTCAATTCCTTCTGGAAACTCAACAATATAATTCCTTTCATAAGAATCATACTTGATTTCATATCCAATTTTATTTAACTCGTTAAAATCCCTTTGCATTGTTCTTTTGCTTAAGGATGGAAATCTGTTTTTATACCAACTACTACAGGTTTCTTGTTCTTTATTATGATTTTCATACATATGTAATTCAGTAAAATTTCTCAATTCAATCATAATTGTCGATATTCTTATTAATTTTTGTAAATGTAAATTCTTAGCTTTGTTATCTGAAAGAATTGGTGCAGAAAAAGGACAACGCTTATTATCATCAATATGTATATATCCATTTTCTTTTTTAGTGAACTTAATGTTTAATAGCCCTGCATACTGAAGTTCTTTCAAATCTCTCATTATTGTTTTAGTACTAACTTCAATAATTTTTTTTATTTCAATTAATTCTATGACTTTGCTATAAATAAAAATATGAAATATAATTAGCTGACGAGAAGTCTTACTTAACCTATCTGTCTTTCTAATATTCATATTTGTGCCCTCCTTTATTTTACTTAATTATATTATAACATATATATATCTAATGGACAGCTGTATGTCGTAGTATTGTCAAAATTTATAATATTATAATTTTGGCTCGTTGAAGAGAATCCTTCTATGAACTACCTGACACTCACACTGAGTCAAAGTCGAAAACTGACATGTGCTGGTGGATTACGCCACAATCTACAGCGCCGTCGATATCCTCCGCATCGCCTTCAAACACGGACAGGAAATCAAACCATAAAGTCAAAAAACTCCTCACTACCACTAATCGGAAATGAGGAGTTTTTCATCTGAATATCCAAGCAGATTAATATGCACTGAATTTATATCTATAGTTCAAAGATCTCTCAATCATGGAAATATCATCAACATCAAATTCTTTTTTAGACATTTTCACTGATGCCAAAAACTCTTTGTTTTTATTCAATGATTTTGCAAGCAACTTTTTATCCTTATCATCAAGCTTGATTTTATAAAGCAAATTCGACATAAAGATGACCATGCTCTTGTGATTCATGAAATACCTTCTGAATAGATCATTTTCGGATGCGTATAACTTTTCAAAATCTTGCTCTGTGTATTTAGGCTGGAGGCCCAAAATCGGATTGACAAGCAGCATAGTGGATGCTTCCATGAGATTAACATATGCGCCCAATTCATACTGTTGATCCTCAGACATCTTACTGTAATCAGTCCCAAAAGTTTCGATTTTAGCAATTGCCTCTGTTAATTTCCCAGATTCGTTCACAATTCTCTCAATACGCTCACTCAGCTCCACAATCGCAAGCTCATACGACTTAATATCTCTATTACTAATAAGTGTAAAAATGTTCTCCAGTCTTTCCTTATCGCTTTTTGTTTTGAAAAACATCAATCCACTTGCAACAATAGAAAGCCCTGCGATCGTCCAACCTACCGGACCAGCAAGGGCTAAGAATGCGCTACCAGCTGCCATTCCACCGCCACCTGCTGCCAAAGCGCCACCGCCTAACCACGCTAATGCCGCATTTGTAGCCGCTGCGCCACTTAAAGCAGATATAGCTGTCCCTGTGGATGCTGCACCAAAGGTTGTCGCGATACCCATAGCAGCTGTAGGGCCAAGTGCAGCAACAGCGACACCTGCACCTACACCGGCAGCTCCCTGACCTGCTGCCTTAACCTCAGCTTTTTTATATTCCATTTCGATATTTTCTGCTTGCTGTTTCCAGTTTACTCGGATAGCCTTCAGTTCCTCGTATTTTAGCTTATCATCTTCGGGTACATTTCGAATACTGTCAAACAGCAATTGTATCGCATTTAAGGAAACGTATAAATCACTGGTATGGTGTCCCAGTTCTTCAATTTTCTTGTTAGTCTTTTTTGCCGCAGCCTCAGTTTTTTGTTGCTCTATTTGAAGTTTTGATAGCTTTTTTGACATATCATCTTCCTCCAAAATATCTATCAATATCTGACTTGATTTTTAATATTTTATTTGCTGGAACATTGCGTAATTCTGCCAATGCTACAGATTTTCCAAAAGCCTCTGCATAGGCATCACTTTTTTTTAAGTCCTCAATAAACATCAAAAGGTGCGCATCATCATACCTCATAGACAGAATTTTGAGACCCTCTATGTAATTACGGACAATAACAATTTCTTTTGACGCAAAATCGGCTTCTTTCTTTGCATGATTATACGAAGTTGCTCTCTTTGTTTCTCCATACAAGGATATTGCAAATCGTCCAACACCTACGATGTTGAGGCGTAATACAAATTCAACAGCGTTAAAAGAACCTCCACCCTCTATAAATGCCCTTCTTACCGCATCGCCAATATCAACTAAACAGAATGTTCCGTGCGCAACAGTTAACATTCGCTTAACTGTAGGATTAGAGAAAGGCTCGCATTGTTTCCACATAAGTGTGAAGGAACGTTCTGACTTTTGCGTTTCTGAGAAATATCTAAATAAGCGTCTTATTGCATAAATGAGACGAACAAGTACCTCATTCAAAAATACCGGGATGGTTTGTGCTGTCTGAAAGCGTGTATCGTAACCTTTATCAAATATGTTTAAAGCCAACTCATTCATAGCCTTATCTGTTTCTGTTACACTAAGACCCAACTTTGCCTTTATAGCAATTATATCATTAGTCCAAGTCCAGAGAGGCGATGGGATACCCATTCCACGATTTCCAGCTTTGGCGCTGGATTGGGAACCAGAAACATCTGAGACGAGATGTCCTATCCAGTTTGCAAATCCACAGAATAATTTGCTGGGAACATTGCTACCCAGTAACTCCCATTTATTATCTGCCTTCTGTAAGGAAACAAGTTGTCCGTCTGTTACAAAGTGAGATGAGTTGGTGAATTGATCGAGTATTGAAAAGAACAAGCCC
>JAEZGU010000073.1 GCA_023416855.1 Bacillota bacterium | reverse complement strand
TTTTACCCTTTCCTACGGCAATATCTTCTGTGTCATTTGGTGCAGGGATAACTCTTTTAGCAAATGATTTTAATATAACTCCTACAGATGGGAAAAACTCTCCTAAAGATTGTGCTACAGTAAATCTTGAAGGATTAAATACATCAGAAAAATCATCCTCAATATTCAAAATCTTATTTCTTAAAATTATAGCTGCAGCTGCTGAATGGGACATACCCCATTTTTTAAAGCCGGTAGCAACGTACAAATTGTCTACACTATTTGAATATTGTCCTATGAAAGGTATTTTATCGTAGCTTTTGCAATCCTGTGTAGAATATTTAGAAACAATTTCTGCACCTGGGAAATTCTTGTTTAAAAAATCCTCCAATTCTTTATAGGAGTCATCTTCATTATCCTTTTCTCCTGTGCGGTGGTTTCCGCCTGCTAACAAAAGGACATTTTCTTTATCTGAAAATTGATATCTCATAGAATAAATTGGGTCTATGTAATTTATATACATTCCTTCAAAAGGTTCTTCCTTTGTTTTGGCTACTATTATATATGACTTTTCCTGATATAATCTTAGGAAATATAAGCCGAAGCTATCATCAAACGGATAATGTGTAGCAACTATTACCTTATCAGCTGTGATTTCTCCTGCATCTGTTGTTACAAGGTGCTTGCCGTCTACCGGCTCAATATTTAAAGCTCTGACATTTTCGTAAATTTCACAGTTTTCAGTTTTGTTGAGGATGTTATAAATCGCATATAAATATTTGAGAGGATTAAATTGCCCTTGATTCTTAATTCCTATTGCAGCCTTTGGTTTGTTGGGAAGCGGGATAGTTTCTGTGTAAAATCCATCAATACCTAACTTTTTATAAGCATCAAGCTCATTTTTGATCTCATCAAGCTCTTGATCTGTTAAAGCATACACATATGCTGTTTGCTCTTTGTAATCACATTGAATGTGATTTTCATCAATTATTTTTTTGTATAGCTTTATTCCTTCTTCATTTGCTTTAAGATATTTTTTAGCATCCTGTAGAGAAAAGTTGTTTATTAAATAATCATAAATCAAATCGTGCTGTACTGTAATTTTAGCTGTTGTATACCCGGTTACTCCGTAACCTACGGTTGAAGCTTCTATAACTCCTATTTTTAGATTGCTGTCTTTTAACAGATATGCTGTATTAAGTCCTGTTAGACCTGCTCCAATTATTAACACTTCAAAGCTCTTATTTTTTAACTCATCTTTGTTTCTTGTAATTTCAATTTTATTATCAGCTGTTTTATGCCAATATGAAATCCTTGGGTATTCCATACTACCTCCTTTTGGTCATCGGGGACGGTGGTGACCAAACCAATTCATTTTTTTCATTTTTATTGTTTCATAATAATTTTAATTTATTCTTGACAATAATTTTGATTTAATGTAAGATGATACGTATATTAAAATTCAAATACAGTGATTGGAACAGTATGCGCAAGCAGAATCAAAGAGATGTAGTTGTTTGGTGAGAGATTACAATTCCTAATGCGTTGAAAATCATCCATGAGTATAATTTCTGAAGTAACAGTAAGAAATTACGTTTAAATGCGTTAAATTTTCGAGTGACATATATTTAGAGTATTTATATGTAATTTGGGTGGTACCGCGATTTTCGTCCCATGTCTTTGACATGGGACTTATTTTATTCACAGGAGGAAAGATATGAAGCAATTTAAAGATATTTCAAAAGCGGATTATAAACAGTATGAACAAGAAATATCAAATTATTGGAATGATATTGATTTATTAAAACAAAGCGTTGAAACAAGAAATGATAAAGAACCGTTTATATTTTATGAGGGACCCCCTACAGCTAACGGTAGACCGGGTATCCACCATGTTATTGCAAGAACACTAAAAGATTCTGTTTGCAGATACAAAACTATGGAAGGATTCAAGGTAAACAGAAAAGCAGGCTGGGACACTCATGGGTTGCCGGTTGAAATAGAAGTTGAAAAGCAATTAGGTTTAAAAGATAAAACAGATATTGAACAATATGGTATAGATAAATTTAATGAAAAATGTCGTGAGTCAGTATTTACTTATGAAGCTCAATGGCGTGAAATGACAGAACGTATGGCATACTTAATTGATATGGATGATCCATACATTACATTAAACAATGATTATATTGAGTCTGAGTGGTGGATTCTTGATAATATGTTTAAGCAAGGGCTTATGTATGAAGGACATAAAATATTACCATACTGCCCAAGATGCGGAACAGGTCTTGCTTCACATGAAGTAGCACAAGGATATGAAGAAATTAAAACAGTTACTGCATACGCTAAGTTTAAGAGAAAAGATGCAGATGAATATTTTATTGCATGGACAACAACTCCATGGACATTGTTATCAAATGTTACATTAGCTGTACATCCGGAAGTTGATTATGTAAAGCTAAAAACTAAAGATAAAGAGGATGTAAAAGGTGAAGTATATATTCTTGCAAAAGCATTGGCAAGTAAAGTTATAAATGAAGAATATGAAATCTTGGAAGAAATGAAAGGTAAAGATTTAGAGTTTGTTGAATATGAACAACTTATGCCTTTTGTTGAAATTCCTTCAGGTAAAAAAGCTTTCTATGTAACTTGTGCGGACTATGTAACTACTGAAGATGGTACAGGTATAGTTCATACTGCTCCTGCATTTGGTGAAGATGACTATAACACAGGTGTGAGGTATGGTCTTCCTGTTTTAAATCCTGTTGATGACACAGGTAGATTTAGAGGAACTCCATGGTCAGAAATGTTTGTAATGGATGCAGACCAACCAATATTAAAATGGTTGAAAGAAGAAGGCAAGCTTTATAAAAAAGAACCTGTTCTTCATAACTATCCTCACTGTTGGAGATGCCACACACCATTATTGTACTATGCAAGACCAAGCTGGTACATTCAAATGACTAAATTAAAAGATTTATTAATTGAAAACAATAATTCTGTTGAATGGTATCCTGAGTTTGTAGGGGAAAAACGCTTTGGAAACTGGCTTGAAAATTTAAATGACTGGGCAATTTCAAGAAGCCGTTATTGGGGCACTACACTTCCTTTATGGAGATGTGATTGTGGTCATATAGAAAGTATCGGTTCAAGAAAAGAGTTAGTAGAAAAATCAGTAGAAAAAATAGATGAATCAATAGAGCTTCACAGACCATATGTTGATGATGTTCATATAGTTTGTCCAGAATGCGGTAAGCATATGACAAGAGTTAAAGATGTTATCGACTGTTGGTTTGATTCAGGTGCAATGCCTTATGCACAATGGCATTATCCTTTTGAGAATAAAGAGAAATTTGATGATTTATTCCCTGCAGATTTTATATGCGAGGGTATTGACCAAACAAGAGGATGGTTCTATTCACTAATTGCGATTTCTACTTTTGTAATGGGCAAATCTCCATATAAGAGAGTTTTGGTTAATGACTTGATACTTGATAAATACGGTAAGAAAATGTCTAAATCAAGAGGTAATACAGTAGATCCATTTGATTTATTTGACAGATACGGTGCTGATGCGCTTAGATGGTATTTGTTATACGTATCACCTGCTTGGTCACCAACAAAATTTGATGAGGATGGATTAAAAGAAGTATTAAGCAAGTATTTTGGAACTATAAAAAATGTTTATACATTCTTTGCACTTTACGCCAATACAGATTCTATTAATCCTAAAGAGTTCTTTGTAGAATACAAGAACAGACCAGAATTAGATAGATGGATTATCTCTAAATTCAACAATTTAGTTAAATATGTTAGAGAAAGTATGAGTGTCTATGACCATAACAAATCAGTTAGGGCTATACAGGACTTTGTAAATGAAGATTTGTCTAACTGGTACATCAGACGTTCAAGAAGAAGATTCTGGGCAACAGAGCTTACTGAAGATAAAAAAGCAGTGTACAATACAACATATGAAATATTAGTTGGTGTTGCACAATTGACCGCTCCTTTTGCACCATATTTATCTGAAGAAATATACAGAAACTTAACAGGAGAAGCATCAGTTCATTTAAGCTACTATCCTGAAGTTCAAGAAGAATTGATAGATGAAAATGTTGAAGAGAGAATGGACCTTGTTAAAGATCTTGTTAAGCTTGGAAGAGCATCAAGAGAAAATGCAAAAATCAAGGTAAGACAGCCTATAAGAAAAATTCATATAGACGGAAAGTATCAAGAATTAATAGAAGATTTAGTTCCATTAATAAAAGAAGAGTTAAACGTAAAAGAAGTTGTTTTTGAACATGATCTAAAAGAATTTATGGATTTCTCATTGAAACCAAACTTTAAAGTAGCAGGACCATTGCTTGGAAGTAATGTTAAAGCATTTGCAGCTGAGTTAGCCAAAGCTGATTCTTTAGATATAATAAGCAAAGTTCAATCAGGAGAAAAATGCCAGTTAACTGTTAATGACCAAACAGTAGAGTTAAACGATGAACTTTTAGATATTCGTATCTCTGCTAAGGAAGGCTATGATGTATCAACAGGCAATAACTTATTTACCATCATAGATACAGAATTAACTGAAGATTTGCTCAATGAAGGATATGCTCGTGAATTCACATCTAAAGTTCAGCAAATGAGAAAAAACAACGGCTATGAAATGATGGATAGAATTATAATTTTCTATAAAGGTACAGAAGAAATAGATAAAGCCATTAAAGAATTCAGTGATTTCATAAAAAAAGAGACATTGGCAGATTCAATAGAAAAGTTTGATGATGATACAATGGAAGTTCAAAACTTGAATGGTATTGATACTAAAATGAAATTAGAAAGAATTTAACAGTATGAATATAAAAAAAGCAGCGAAAGCTGCTTTTTTATTGCCAAAATGTAAATTTTTTAACAATACTATACATAAAAAGAACTATTAAATTCTAATAATAATGTGTAATTATTATGCAAAATATGGTAATATATCGTTTAACATTGTTATTTTTTAGATTATATAGTATAATAAATTAAAAAAGTTTAGGGGGATAATATGACTGGTGCTCTATTAGTTGCAGCAATATTTGTTGTAATTGTTTTTATTACGCATGCATCCATTGTACCAATGGAAGTTAGTGTAATTAATAGTGATGATTGTTTGAGTATGTATGTCATTACGGATATTCACTACATGTCTGAAAACCTTTACACTGAGGACGAATTGTTCATGAAGTATGTTAATAATGGTGATAAACTTTTCAATTGTACGGAATTTTTTATGGATGCACTTATAAATGACATTGAAGTTAATAAGCCTGATGTTATAGTATTTGCCGGTGACTTAACAAACAGTGGTTCGAAAATCAGTCATGAAGATCTTTCAAAAAAACTAATGTTAATAAAATCACTTGGCACACAGGTCTATGTAGTACCTGGCAACCATGATATAAATAATGAAAATGCTATATATTTTTCTAACAATGAAGCATATTGGGCTGATTATATTTCCCAGGAGGACTTTGTAAATATATACAACGAGTTTGGATACAAAGATGCTGCTACAAGAGATGATGAATCACTAAGCTATTTAGTAAAACCAAGTGATGATTTATGGATTGCTATGATTGACACAACTTTAGATTATCCCCGCCAAGGAGGAGCAATAAGTGATAAAACTTTAGATTGGATAGAAGAATGTTCAACCATGGCTAAAAATGATAATGCGGAACTAATAGTTGTTATGCACCACAATTTGTTGGATCATAGTATGGTAATATACGAAAACTATACAATTAACAATAATAACAGGGTATTAAATACTTTTCACAATTGTGGTATAGAAGTTGTTTTAACAGGGCATATTCATCTTCAAGATATAAAATCTAATTACAATTCAGTAACTGATACAACTATTTATGATATTGCAACAAGTGGCCTATCTGTGTTTCCTCATCAATATGGACATTTAATATTCTCACCTGTCTCTGGCTATAAATATGTTACTAATAAATTAGATATAGAGAAGTATGCTGCAGAAAATAATATAACAGATGAAAAGTATATAAACTTTAATGAGTATTCAGAAGGTTTTTTTGTTGATACATGTTGTAAAGGTCATCGAGAAAGAATAATGCGCTTAGATGGGCTTTCGGACAGACAAAAAGGTCAAATGATTATTACAGCAACAGGTTTAAATAAGTTGTTTTTTTCAGGGTATAGAAACGAAGCCTTATGTAAATATATAGACTCAGAAGGCTATAAGTTAATAAATGAACTTGAATCTTGCTTTTTAAAATATTACTTTTTAGAAATGTTCAATGATGAAAGAACAAATAACAATCATTTGATTATTCCATATTAAGTTTAAGATTATTTAAAATTAGTCGAGTGTTCTCAACACTCAATTGTCCCGGTGCCGAAACATTGTTGCTTAGTGAAGCATATGTTATACATGAACCAAACAATTCCGCTGCTACCCTCGTAATAGTACCTAATGAACCCATAGCTAAAACTATAAAAGGCTTGTTTGCATATATACTTTTCATATCCAAGCTTATTGACAATATGTCCAAAACGTCAGTATCAGTAATTGGCATAACTGCTAACTTTGTTATATCTGCTCCAAGTAGCTGCATTTTCTTTATTCTGTTTAACAAATCTTCTTTATCTAAAGTTATAGAATATTCATGGCTGGACAATATAACATGTATATTATTTAAATGGGCTTCTTCAATAAACTTAAGTATTTTTTCTTCAGAATTAAAAAATTCAATATCAATAAAATCAACTAATTTAGATTTGGCTATTTGACTATTTAAATCAAAATAGCTTTCTTCATCTATATCTTTTAAGCCACCTTCTTTTTTTGTCCTAAAAGTAAAAATAATTGATTTAAAATATATTTCTCGAATTTCCTTAAGAAGATTTATTATAGAATTAATGTCAAAAGAATTTTCGAAATGATCTATTCTCAACTCAATCAAATCATGGTCAGTCTTATTAGCTCGTTCAACATCTTTTAATATTTCATATTTTGTTGTACTAACAATAGGTACACATATCTTAGGTACATTGTCACCTAAAATTAGGTTATTAACTATAATAGCTTCCATTGAAATTCCTTTCTTTTTTCTTTAACAATTCATTGGTTATATCAACGTTTTGAAGTTCTCACTTTATTATATAATAATTTTTGGAAAATTAAAACACAATTGTTCCGTGAAAACCTTATCCTGTAAAATGTTGAAATTGCAATATAATCGTTGACAATAGGTCGCTATTAATACTATAATATTATAACTATATTTATTTTTATCTACCAGTTTAGGTGGAGAGTTCTGTTACGAAAGATAGTTTTTAGGCAGAAAGGTGTGTGAGTATGAAAGGGTTAGGAGTTTCACCTGGTATCGGAATTGGTAAGGCTTATATAATTGAAAAAAAATCAATGGAAATCATTAAAACCCATATCAATGATACAGAGCAAGAAATTATTAGGCTAAAAGATGCAATAGAAGATGGCAAGAACCAATTAAATGAATTATATTTAAAGACTCTTAATGATATAGGTGAAAAAGAAGCTCAAATTTTCAAATCTCATGAAATGATGCTTGAGGATGATACTTTTATATCAGAAGTAAAAAACAAGATAAAGAATGAATCAGTAAACGCTGAATATGCATTCAACGAAGTAGCGAAATATTATATTCAATTGTTTGAAAATATTGAGGATGAATACTTAAGAGAACGATCAGAAGATATAAAAGATGTTATGACAAGAGTCTTAAAGTCACTGCTTAATATTAAAACAATGGATTATTCTAAAATCAATAATAACTCCATAGTTGTAGCTAAAGATTTGACTCCGTCAGATACAGCACAATTTGAAAAAGGTAAAATTGAAGCAATGATTACCGAAATAGGCGGAAAAACATCTCATGCAGCTATTATTGCAAGAATTATGGGTATTCCTACTGTTATTGGGATAGATAATATTACAGATAAAATTAAAGATAATGACATTGTTATTTGTGATGGCAGAACAGGAAAAGTAATAGTTAATCCTAACGAAAAACAATTGTTTTATTATCAACAGAAAAAAGATAAATTAGAAGAAATATCAATTGAATTGAAAAAACAAATTGGGCTACCTACAATAACAAAAGATAACTTTGAGGTTTCTTTATCGGCAAACATAGGCACACCAAATGATGTTGATACTGTTTTAGAAAATGATGCTGAAGGTATAGGATTGTTCAGAAGTGAATTTATTTTTATGAACAGAGAATGTCAACCGACTGAGGATGAGCAGTTTGAAGAATATAAGGAAGTCTTACAGAAAATGGGTGACAAGCCTGTTATTATAAGGACATTGGATATCGGTGGCGATAAGAATGTTCCATATCTTGATATACCTAAGGAAATGAATCCTTTCTTAGGGTATAGAGCTATAAGATTGTGCCTTGGTAATGTTGAAGTGTTTAGAACACAACTAAGAGCAATTTTAAGAGCTGGTATTTATGGCAATGTAAAAATTATGTTTCCAATGATTTCTACATTAAAGGAACTAAGAGATGCAAAGAAAATTCTTGAAAGAGCAAAGCAGGAGCTTAAATCAGAAGGAATACCTTTCAAGGAAGAAATTGAAATAGGAATAATGATAGAAATACCATCTGCAGCTATTATTTCAGACTTGTTGGCAAAAGAGGTTGACTTTTTCAGTATTGGAACTAATGATTTAATCCAATATACAATGGCTGTGGATAGAATGAATTCAAAATTATCGCATTTATACAGTCAATATCATCCTGCATTATTAAGATTAATAAAAGGCATAATAGATAATGCACATAATGCCGGCATATGGGTTGGAATGTGTGGAGAAGCTGCAGGTGACCCGAAGCTTATTCCGCTATTTATAGGAATGGGTTTGGATGAATTTAGCATGAACGCTCCTACCATATTAAGTTCAAGATATATAATAAGAAACTTAAACAAAAGTGAAATGGAGCAAATAGCAAATAAAACATTAAATTTGGAAACTGCTGTAGAAGTAGAGGAATATTTAAGTTGCTTATTTGCAGAAGAAAGTGACAACTATTTGAAAAGATGTAATGTTAGGAGCAAAAATTAATGAGCAAAAAAGTTTCAATAGTATTTCACAGCGTTTGTGGAAATAATTACTTAATGGCAAAAGAATTCTATAACGAATTTAAAGCACATAACACGGAAGTACAATTATTAAAAGTAAAAGATCCAAATTTTGATGAGCTTGCAAAACAGTTTGCAATTGCTGGTCAGTATAAAAAGGATATACAAAATATTGAAGAGGCATTAGTTGAAAAGCTTTTAGACAGCGATATAATTATATTTGGTTCTCCTACATATTATGGCAATGTATCGGGAGCAATGAAGAACTTTATGGATTCATTTTCACCATACTGGACAGATGCGAAATTTTGGGGCAAAAAATCTTTTGCTTTTACAGCTGCAGGTAATGCAGAAGGTGGAGGAGATATGTGTTTAAATGCTATTAACATTTTTGCACAACATATGGGTATGACTCCTGTGCCGGTTCCGGCAGATTTATTGACAGGTATTAATTTTCCGGCATATGGATTAATTCATTATGTAGGTGACTATTCGAATTTAAGACCCAGCAGGGAAGTAGTTTTAGCAATTAAAGAAATGACTGAAAGATTATTACAACTGTAAAAATACGACGACTACAACCTATAGTCGTCTTTTTTAAATATGGATAAAGGGGTTAAAAATGAAGTATAAAGTGAAAAATAAGCAGAAGGTAAGTAAGTATTGCTTTGTGTGCGGTACAGACAACAAAGAATCACTACAAACAAAATTTTATGAATTAGAAAACGGCGAGCTTATGTCTATATCAACTCCTACACATACGCATCAAAGTTATCCTGACAGGGTTCATGGTGGAGTGATTTCTTCAGTTTTAGATGAAGTTATAGGCAGAGCAATAATGATAGAAGAGCCGGATGCTTGGGGTGTAACTGTTGAGCTTAACATTAAATATAAAAAACCGGTTCCATTAGACAAACCGATTAAATGTGTAGCAAGAATAACTCGCAATACTCGACTGCTTTTTGAAGGAACAGGCGAATTGATTTTAGAAGATGGAAGTATTGCAGCAATAGGACATGCAAAATATTGTAAAATGAGCTTGAAAAAATTAGAAAAGGATACAGGAGCAGATGATACACTAATGATGGAAGATTTATCACCTGCACCTGCAGAAGTAGAATATTAAAATGAAAAAGAATGACATAATAGAAGTAAAAATTGAAGATATGCATTTTCCAAATACAGGCATAGCAACATACGAAGGAAAGAGAATTAAAATCAAGAATGCATTGACCGGACAAAAAGTAAAAGCTAAAATCAGCAGATCAAGAAAAGACAGTGCAGAAGCTAAAGTTATAGAGGTTATAGAACCTGCAGATTATGAAATAAAATCAGGATGTGAGCATTTTTTGTTTTGCGGTGGGTGTTCATATCAAAATATACCCTATGAAAAACAGCTTAGCTTAAAAGAAAATCAAGTTAAATCTATTTTAGACAGTGTTATAGCAGATCCTTATGATTATCTCCCAATAATCCCAAGTCCTATAAAGACAGAATATAGGAATAAGATGGAGTTTTCATTTGGCGATGAAGTAAAAGAAGGACCTCTTACATTAGGTATGCATAAAAGAAACAGCTTTCACAGTATCGTCAATGTTAGTGGTTGTTCAATAGTTGATGAAGATTTTCGACAAATATTATGTAAGATTTTGGGCTATTTCCAAGGAAATAGTCAATCATACTATCACAAAACATCTAATGTTGGATTTTTAAGATATTTATTAGTCAGAAAAGCAGAAAAAACAGGACAAATACTTATTAATCTAATAACAACAAGTCAAAGCACACTGAATGAAAAAGAATATGTTGACCTTATATTAAATATGAAATTAAAAGGAACTGTTAAATGCATTGCTCATTCCATATTTGATGGTGTAGCTGACGTAGCAAGAGCAGATTCTATGAAAATCCTATATGGTGATGATAAAATAGAAGAAGAACTTTTAGGTTTAAAGTTTAATATATCTTCATTCTCATTTTTCCAAACAAATTCTCTTGGTGCAGAAAAACTTTATACAATAGTAAGAGATTTTATAGGAACTACAAAGGATAAGACTATTTTTGATTTATATTCAGGAACAGGAACTATTGGTCAAATTTTAGCACCAACAGCTAAAAAGGTTATAGGGATAGAATTAGTAGAAGAAGCAGTAGAAAAAGCAAATGAAAATGCAAAACTAAACAACTTAGATAATTGCACTTTCATAGCAGGAGATGTTTTAAAGAAAATAGATGAATTACAAGATAAGCCTGATATAATTGTTCTGGATCCACCTCGTGAAGGCATTCATCCAAAAGCCATAGAAAAAATTATCAACTATAAGCCAGAAACTTTCATCTACATTTCCTGTAAGCCTACATCACTGACGAAGGACCTACCTTATTTCTTAGAGAATGGCTACAAGGTAATAAAAGCACAATGTGTTGACATGTTCCCTATGACGCCGCACGTTGAGAGTATAATTCTGATGACGTATTGTGGTTCAGAGGAGAAATAATAGAGGTTGACCACAACATATAGTGGTTTGAGGTCAAAAAATGGGTCAAAATCCGGTGAAAAAACACCGTTTTTGACCCTTAATAATAGGGTGTTTTATAGATGACATAGGGTTATTTAGTTATTGCAAAGTAAAAATTAAAAAATAGAGATTGATAATAAATTATAGGGGGCTAATAATGGATGAAAAAATGTATAGTAAGCAGGAAGTGATACAACATGTATGGTCATATTCTCGTTTTTATTCTCAACAACTTTTTCAATGTGAGGAATTTTTTAAAGATGGAAAAGGATATGCTGCTATAACAATTCTTTTTACTGTTTTAGAAAACATAATAAAACTTGCTGCTAATGATTATGATTCATCTTTTTATGATGTTTCTAAAGAGCTTGCAAACAAATCCATAATTACTGATGAAGAGTATAAATTTATTAGTACTAATCAATTTAGCATTCGCAAGATAAGAAACTTATTTGCACATGCAAAC
>JAEZGU010000218.1 GCA_023416855.1 Bacillota bacterium | reverse complement strand
GAGTAAGGATGAATTAGATGAATTGTTTAGACAATTTAAAAATAGTGATGAATACGGTGATATTAAGGAATCAATGGCTTCAAATGGAGTAGCTTATGTGTATTCAGATAAGTATTTAACTCAAAATTATGCTGATGCTTTAACTGAAATGCAGGAAGTTACTAATAAAGAAAATCCATAATAGGGGATAAAGTATGAATGAAGCTGTAGCTTTAAAAAAAGTAAACATTTGTGAAGAAGAACCGGTTGTGTTTTTGTTAAACGGAAAGAACTTAGTAACATTTATGTGTACTCCGAATGAGCTTAAGGAATTAGCAATTGGTCATCTTTTTAGCAGAGGTATAATCAATAATATTAAAGATATAACTTCTCTTGGAGCTTGCAAGGACATGAAAATGATCTTTGCAACCTCCTCCTTTGAGGTAGATTTTAATGGTATTGAATTAAATACAGTGCTAAGTAGTGGATGTGGAAGCGGAGTTAAATTCAACGAATCAATATCTAAGCTTCCAAAGATTGAATCAGATTTTCATATTTCAATAGAAGAAGTTAAAAAGTTAGCTATTGAAATGTTTATGAAAGCAATGATGTATAAAAGATATGGTGGAATGCATTGTGCAGCCTTATCTGATGGAAGAGAAATTATTGCGTTATGTGAAGATGTAGGAAGACACAATGCAGTTGATAAAGTTATAGGTAAAGGATTGTTAAAGGAAGTTAATTTCAAGAACACAATGCTTATGACTACAGGAAGAATATCAACTGATATGGTTCTAAAAGCAGCAAATGTAGCATGTCCGTTTGTAGTATCAAGAAGTATACCAACCACTTCGGCGTTAGAATTAGCCAATAATTTAGGCATAACCGTAATAGGAAGGATTGCTTCAAGTAACCCTATAGTGTACATGTATGAAGAAAGAATAGCGATGTAGGAAAGGAGAAATATATGTTTGGTAAAATAGGAGCAGGAGAATTAATTTTAATATTAGCAATTGCTTTAATTATTTTTGGTCCATCTAAATTACCTGAAGTGGGTAAATCATTAGGAGAAGCTATAAATAATTTTAAAGGATATGCAAATAGAGCACAAAAAGAGTTGGAAGTTGAATTAAACGACTCTGATAAAAAAGTTAGCTAATATTTTTTCATATTGCCGGTACCAGTTTTTTTAGGTGCCGGTCTTTTTTATATAGTTATTGACATATATCTTTAATGAGAATATAATTTAATTAAAGTGACATATGTCAAAAATAAATGGAGGTATTAAATATGAGTTTTAGCCCACCCCTTGGTTCTACAATAAGTCATACACGACTTAGAACTCCCGAAAACGTTTCTAAATTTTCCGGTATGTGTGCAGTATGCACTTCAAATTGTATGGGTACTTGTGAAATTGGTTTATCTGCTCTCAGAGGTTCTGAAGCTATATATCCTTACGAAACTGACATAAACCAATTTGCTTCTGAAAAACAATATCCTCTTGATTTTACTCATTTCAATATTAACGGTAGAGTGTTTAGTGCTTTAGGCTGCAAAGAGAATTCAAATGAGGCTACATTCCCCAAGGCTAAAATAAATACATACTTTGGTAATAACAACAAAATTGAAATGTCAGCACCTTTTATATTGCCTGCAATGGCAAAATTAAATTGGAAAGATTATTTTTCAGGAGCAGCTATAGCCGGTGTATTAGTTGTTATAGGAGAAGATGTAGTTGCTAAAGATAAACATTTAGTGTTGGAAAATGGTAAAGTAGTTTCATCTCCACTTGTAGAAGAAATGGTAAACTCATTTAGGCAATATTATCGAGGCTTAGGAGATATAATTTTACAGGCAAATTACGACGATGAAAATTTAAACTTACTTGATTATGCTATTACTAAATTAGGTGTTAAATCAGTAGAACTTAAGTTTGGTCAGGCAGCTAAAGGAGTACAAGGTATGGGCAGGGTAAAAGATATTAATGAAGCTTTGAAGTTTAAAAAAATGGGCTATTTAATATATCCTGATCCAGAAAATCCACAAATAGCTGAAAATTATAAAAAAGGTAAAGGACAGATATTTGAAAAAATAGGTAAGATACCTATGTGGAATGAGGAAATACTCATAAAGCGTGTTAATGAATTAAAAAAATTAGGTGCTGAGCATGTTTGCTTTAAAACGGGTCCATTTGATTTAAAAGATTTAGTTAGAATATTAAAGATAGCCATAGAAGCAGAAGTGGATTTAGTTACTTTTGATGGGGCAGGAGGCGGTACAGGCAATAGTCCTGTTAAGATGATGAACGAATGGGGTATACCTACAGTTTATTTAGAAAGTATGCTTCATGATATATTAAAAAGAATGGAAGCTAAAGGATATAAGTTGCCTCAAGTTGCTATAGCTGGTGGTTTTGCAACAGAAGATCAAATTTATAAAGGTTTAGCACTTGGTGCTCCATATATAAACTTTGTAGCAGTAGGAAGAGCAGCTATGGCAGCAGCTATGGCAGGCAAACAAATAAATGATCTTATAGAAGCAGGTAATATACCGAAAGAGTACCAAAGATTCGGAACAACTAAAGAAGATTTATTCGCAGACATAAGAGAACTAAAACTCTATTATGAAAATGCATCAGAATTTTCTGGTGGAGCCATTGGAGTATATTCGTATATTAATAGAATAACAGCAGGTTTAAAACAATTGATGGCATTAAATCGAAAATTTAAATTAGAGTATATAGATAGAAGTGACATTATCCCTTTAACAGAGCTTGCTTCACAAGTAACTAATTTAGAAACGTATGAAGATATGTTAGTGCGAGAACTTCATCAATTATAATATGAAAATGATCGAGCCATTGATTGTAAAATTGATGGCTCATTTTAACAGCTACTCACATACTATTAGAATAACTCTACAAAAATTATAGGATGGAGTTATTGACATATGACAAAAATTGAAATATAATTAATTACGGATATATGTCATAAACTATGATGTGAGAGGTAAAATATGAAAATTGCTGTGTTAAGTGGCAAAGGAGGTACAGGGAAAACTTTAATCTCAGTTAATTTAGCTGTGGCTTCTGAAGATTCATACTATATTGATTGTGACGTTGAAGAACCAAATGGTCATTTGTTTTTCAAACCTAAGGTTACTAAGAGTGAAATTGTGAGTGTTAAATTCCCAGAGATTAATCAAAATTTATGCAATGGTTGCAGAAAGTGTGTGGATTTCTGTAAGTTTAATGCTTTAGCATATATAAAGGATAAAGTTATATTATTTGATGAAATATGCCATTCCTGTGGAGGGTGTTCAATAGTATGCCCAACAGAAGCTATTACTGAAATAGACAGAACTATAGGAATAATACAATTAGGAGTATCAGAAAACATACATATTATATCTGGTTTTTTAAACATTGGTCAGGAATCTGGAGTTTCGATTATAAAAAATATGTTAAATAAGCAACTTGAACATAATAAACTCACATTTATAGACTGTCCTCCTGGCAGCGGTTGTAGTGTAATGGAAAGCATAAAGGATGCTGATTATTGTATATTAATTGCAGAACCAACTGTATTTGGTGCGCATAATTTAAATATGGTATATAAGCTTGTTAAATTATATAAAAAGCCATTTGGTGTAATATTAAACAAAAGTTTAAATGAAGAAAATCCATCTGAGAATTTTTGTAAAGAGAAAAATATAAAAATTATTGCCAAAATACCATATGATACTGAATTAGGTAAAATTAATTCAGATGGTTTAATAGCAGCAAGAAACTCTAAGTATAAAGGTTATTTTAATAATATACTTGAAAGAGTTATGCAGGAGGTGTCATGAGACAACTGTTAATATTAAGTGGCAAGGGAGGTACAGGCAAAACAACCGTAGCAAGTGCCTTTATAAAATTGTCAGAGGCTAAAGCATTTGCAGACTGCGATGTGGATGCACCAAATCTTCACTTAGTTATGAATCAAATTAAAGAACCTAAAATTAGTGATTATTTTGGTATGAAAAAAGCTAAAATAGATATAGACAAGTGTTTACAATGTTATTTATGTATTGAATATTGCAGATTTAGCGCCATTAGTAAAAACTTTTCGGTAAACTGTTATGAGTGTGAAGGATGTGGTGTGTGTGAGTACATATGTCCATATAACGCGATAGAAATGACAGATTTTAAAGCAGGAGATTTGATGTTGTACAAGGATGAAGTTGTTTTCTCAACTGCAAAACTTAAAATGGGAAGTGGAAATTCCGGAAAGTTGGTTTCAGAGGTCAAAAAACAGCTACGCGATAATACAAAAGTAGATTTTGCAGTTGTTGATGGTTCTCCAGGTATAGGTTGTCCTGTAATTGCATCTATGAGCGGAGTTAATATGGCTTTAATTGTTACGGAACCATCTGTTTCAGGATTAAGTGATATGGAACGGATCATAGAAACAGCAAGAAAATTTAAAACTAAAATAGCTGTTTGCATAAATAAATATGATACAAATAAGGAGGTTTCTGATAATATTGAGCTATATTGTAAAAAATATAACATTGAGTTAACAGGAAAAATCCCATTTGATATTAAAGCTGTTGAAGCTATTAACAATGGGTCAACCATTGTTGATATAGATTGTGCAGCACAAAAAGCTGTGAAGAAAGTTTATGAAAATACTATCAAAATTTTTAATGATCAGGAGCAAATTGAATGAGCGAAAATTGTAATTCTAGCTGCAGTACATGTAATCAAAACTGTAGCAGCAGAACAGAACCAAGTGAATTTTTAGAAAAGCCACATGAATTGAGTAATGTAAAAAGGATAATTGGTGTTGTAAGTGGTAAAGGTGGTGTAGGTAAATCCTTAGTAACCTCAATGCTTGCTGTTACAATGAATAGAAGAAACCATAATGTTGCTATTTTAGACGCAGATATAACAGGACCATCAATTCCAAAGGCTTTTGGAGTAAGGGACAAAGCGAAAAGCAATGAATCGGGAATAATTCCTATTAAGACAAAGACGGGTATCGAAATAATGTCAGTAAACTTATTGTTGGAAAATGATACTGACCCTGTTATATGGAGAGGGCCAATTATAGCGGGCGTAGTAAAGCAATTTTGGTCTGAGGTAATTTGGAAGAATGTTGATTATATGTTTGTGGATATGCCACCAGGGACGGGAGATGTACCTTTAACAGTTTTCCAATCTCTTCCTGTAGATGGTATAATAGTAGTTACTTCACCTCAGGAATTAGTTTCAATGATTGTTGAAAAAGCAGTTAAGATGGCAGAAAATATGAATATACCAATAATAGGTATTGTTGAGAATATGTCATATTTTAAATGTACTGAATGTGATAAGGAACATAAGATTTTTGGTGAAAGCAATATTGATGAAATTGCTAAGAAACATAATATTGATGTTTTAGCAAAACTTCCTATAGACACTAAAATTGCAACTTCTATTGATAAGGGTTTAGTTGAGCTAATTGATGATAAGCTATTTAGTAATGTAGCTGAAATTTTAGAGAATGATGATTGGAGGAGGATTAAATGAAGATAGCAGTTGCCAGTGAAAATAATATGGTGACAGAACATTTTGGACATTGTACTAATTTTAACATTTATGATGTTGAAAAAAATAGTATTATAAAAAGTCAATCAATTGACAATCCGGGACACAAGCCGGGATTTTTGCCTAATTTTTTAAGTGATATAGGCGTGAATGTTATTATTTCAGGAGGAATGGGCGCCGGAGCTATCGATATTTTTAATGAGAAGGGTATTAAAATCATAACTGGTGCTAAAGGTGAAGCAATAAGTGTTGCTGAGCAATATTTGAGGGGGAATTTAAAATCATCAGTTTCAGTATGTAATGAACATATGCATCATGGGGATTGTGGAGAATAATATGGAGTGTTACTATGCCAAGACCTAGAAAGTGGAGAAAAGTGTGCTGTCTTCCTGATAGCAACAAATTTGGTCCATTAGATTCCCCAAATCAAGAAATGATGTTCGTAAACATGACAGTTGATGAATACGAAACCATAAGATTAATTGATTTAGAAGGACTGTCACAAGAAGAGTGTGCAACACAAATGAATGTAGCACGTACGACTGTTCAAGGAATCTATAGCGATGCAAGGAAAAAAATAGCCGAATCTCTCGTTAACGGTAAGGTTTTGAGAATTGAAGGCGGAGATTATAAACTTTGTGATGGAGAAGGAGAATTTTGTAATAGAGGAAGATGCCGAAGAAATAAATGGAGAATAGAAACGGATTCAAAAAACTGCTAAGTAATTAGCAGTTTTTTAATTTAAAACAAAAGTAATATATTAATCAATTGAAAAAGTTATTGACATATGTCATTAAAGGTGTATAATGTTATTATAAATGACATATGTCGATAATTGAAAGGAGGGATATTATGCCAGGAAGATATAGTTCAGGAATATTAAGTAGAGGGCTTGGTTATAGATTTAGACATTGCAGAAACGATCATGCAAGAGGTAATTGTTTAGGATATGGAATGGGTTACCGTTTTGATATGATAAAAGAATTTCTTCAAAAACAAAAAGAGTACTTAAAACAATTAATTGAAGAAATAGATACTGAATTAGATAATTTAAATTAAACTATGGGAGGTTATATGAAAATAGCATTACCTGCAGGTGAAAAAAATATGAATTCTAATGTTTATGAATCATATGGTCGTGCGCCTTACATTCTACTGTATAATTCAGTTACAAAGGAAAGTGATTTTTTAGATAATAGTGCTGTTTTAAATCAAGGAGCAGCTGGAATAAGAGTATCACAGGTTGTTGCTGACAATGGTGCCAAAGTGTTAATTACACCAAGGTGCGGAGAAAATGCCCAGAAAATATTAAATAATGCCGAAGTGTTAATTTATAAATCGATCTCCGGCACACTGCAGCACAATATTGATGAATATTTAGCTAATAATCTTATGTTGTTAAATGATTTTCATCCAGGGTTTCACGGACATTAATTATTTGCTAAAAATATAAGCTGAAAACAGGGAAGTTATGGGTATTGCAAACAACAATCCCATGCTTCCTATTATAGCTTGTAAAAATTCATATATAATCATTTCAAGATTAAACAGCTGTAAAAAATCACTGTTGTAAACAACCATTAAAAGAACAATTGATAAAGAGCTTCCTATATATGCTAATACTAATGTATTTGTCATAGTACCAATAGAATCCTGACCAATATTGATACCGGATTTTAAAAATGTGTTAAAGTTCTTGTTCTCAATATTTTCAGCAAGTTCATTAATAGCAGATGAAATTGACATAGAAATATCCATTACGGCACCTAACGAGCCAATTACGATACTACTCCAAAGTATTGCTTTTAAATTAATTGGATTTTCAGGATTTATCATAAGCAAAAATATTGAATCTTGATCAATCATTCCTGTTAAATTAAGCATATTGCTTATTATGTAAGATAAAATTCCTGCTACTGCAAGACCCCCTAAATTACCAACTATAGCGCATAATGTTTTTTTATGAAGACCATGAATTAGAAATAAGCTTGTAAAAATAATAAAAATGCATATAATAATGGAATGAATATATATATTTTTACCGTTTATAATTGAAGGAATGAAAACCATAAATATTGATAAACACGTTATAATTAAAGAAATAATTGTGTTGATTCCTTTTTTCCTGCAAATCAATATTAGTACAGCAAAAAATACAAAAATAAGACTAACTACTGATTTTATTCTGTAATATTCTATGAAGTTCCATTCGGTTTCCTCAATATTTGATCGAGAACTTCGCTGAGCAATAAGTATAACATCACCGATTTCAACTTCCTTTGGATTGATTTCTATTGATTCATCAATATATTGATTAGCAACAACTTTGCTATTATCGTTTAATATAGCTGTAAATTTTATAGTTTTAGCTTTCATTGATTCAAATCCATAATCTATTTCTTCTTCGGTTATTTCATTAATAGCTATTACATCAGCTTTATATGATTTTTCCTCTTGGTGTAAGAATAAATCAATTTTATTCATTTTATATCCTGTTAATATAAAAATAACAGAAAATATTAAAGTTAATATGTAAACAACTGTATTTTTAGTAAATTTATAATTTGTCATATATACTCCATTTATTATTGTTATATATGAAATTTTAACATATTGATTAAATATAATCAATTTTAATTTATAAACTTAAAATAGTTATTGCATTAAAAAAAATGTTCTGATATAATACGTAGAAAGTGAATAAATTACTGTGATTGGAAGTAGTAGGTTTGTACATGTTTTAAGAGAGCTGTCGTTTGGTGTGAGACAGTAATATGAGAGCTGAACTCGTCCATGAGTATTTGAAGCGAATAAAGTAGTTTCAAACGGATAAAAACCGTTACATAAATTGAGTGAGGCAGTTAATGCCTAATTTGGGTGGTACCGCGGATATAGCTTCGTCCCAGCATGGGAGTGGCTTTTTTTATGCCCAAATAATAAAATAAATTGGAGGACATAATGAAGACATACAATCCAAGTGCCATAGAAAAAAAGTGGCAGGAAATATGGGAGAAGAATGAAACATTTAAAGCAGTTGACAATTCAGACAAAAAGAAATTTTATGGATTGGTGGAATTCCCATATCCATCAGGAGTAGGGCTACACGTAGGACATATACGTGCATATACATCTCTTGAAGTAATAAGCAGGAAAAGAAGATTGGAAGGATATAATGTACTTTTTCCTATAGGATGGGATGCTTTTGGACTTCCTACTGAAAACTATGCGATTCAAACAGGCATTCATCCAAGAATAGTAACAGACAGAAATATTAAAGTTTTTACTCAGCAGTTAAAAGCTGCAGGATATTCATTTGACTGGGATAGAACTGTTGACACAACAGATCCTAACTATTTTAAATGGACACAATGGATATTCTTACAGTTATTTAAGCATGGACTTGCGTTTAAGGATAAATCATACGTTAACTTCTGCAATCATTGTAAGGTGGTGCTTGCCAATGAAGATTCACAAAACGGAGTATGTGACCGTTGTGGAAATGAAGTTGTGCAGATGGAAAAGGATGTATGGTTTCTGAAAATAAGAGATTATGCTGACAAATTATTAGACGGTCTTGATGAGGTTGACTATCTTCCAAGAATCAGAATAGAGCAGGAAAATTGGATAGGACGTTCTTATGGTGCTGAGGTAGATTTTAGATTGAAAGATACTGAAGATAAATTAAGAGTGTTCACAACTAGACCTGACACACTTTTTGGTGTAACATACATGGTTATGGCACCGGAACATCCATATTTAGAAAAATATGCAGATAGAATTTTAAATCTTGATGAAATAAAAGAATATCAAGAGCAATCAAAAAAGAAAACGGAATTTGAAAGAGTTCAGTTAGCAAAGGATAAAACCGGAGTTGAAATTAAAGGACTTACTGCTATAAATCCTGTTTCAGGTGAAGAGGTTGTAATTTGGGTTGCAGATTATGTAATGATGGGTTATGGAACTGGAGCAATTATGGGCGTTCCCGCACATGATAGTAGAGACTGGGAATTTGCTAAAAAGTTTAACATTCCTATAATTGAAGTAATTGGGGGCGGAAACGTTCAGGAAGAAGCTTTTACAGATGTAGAAGATGGTATCATGGTTAACTCCGGCATACTAAACGGTTTGCGAGTTAAAGATGCAATAAATAAAATAATTGAATTCCTAAAAGAAAACAATTTAGGAGAGCCAAAGACAAACTACAAAATGAAGGATTGGGCATTTAACAGACAAAGATACTGGGGTGAACCAATTCCTATAATTCATTGCAAACACTGTGGAATGGTACCGGTTCCAGAAGAGGAGTTACCTTTAGAGCTTCCTGTAGTTGAGAAATATCAACCAACAGACACAGGAGAATCACCATTGGCCAATATTCCTGAATGGGTTAATGTAAAGTGCCCTGTATGTGGAGAAGATGCAAAAAGAGAAACTGATACAATGCCTCAATGGGCAGGTTCATCATGGTATTTTTTAAGATATATTGATCCTCATAATAATAATGCTATTGCATCTAAAGAAAAGTTTAATTATTGGGGACCTATTGATTGGTATAATGGAGGAATGGAGCATGTTACCAGACATTTAATTTATTCAAGATTTTGGCATAGATTTTTATATGACATTGGTATTGTTCCTTTTAAAGAGCCATATGCTAAACGTACAGCACAAGGATTGATTTTAGGTTCAGATGGAGAAAAAATGTCTAAATCGAGAGGAAATGTTGTTAACCCTAATGATATAATAGATGAATTTGGCGCTGACACTTTAAGAACATATATAATGTTCATTGGTGATTATGAAAAATATGCAATTTGGAATGATTCAAGTGTTAAAGGATGCAGAAGATTCCTTGACAGAGTTTGGAAGCTTCAGGAAATGGTAACAAAAGATAAAGGTTACTCAGAAAAACATACAACATTAATGCATAAGACAATTAAAAAGGTTACTGAAGATTATGAAGCAATGAAGTATAACACTGCCATTGCAGCGATGATGAGCTTTGTAAATGATATAACATCAGATAATTATATAACCATTGATGAATACAAAGATTTTATTACATTATTGAACCCGGTAGCTCCGCATATAACTGAAGAAATTTGGCAGGAAATGAATTTCGGAGGTATGTTAAACCAAGGAAGTTGGCCAACATGGGATGAAGAGAAAACAGTTGATGATGTAATAGAATTACCAGTTCAAATAAGTGGTAAGGTAAGAGGTAAAATAATGGTTTCAAAGGATGCAGATGTAGAGACTGCTAGAAAGTTAGCCACGGAAGATGAAGCTGTTAACAAATATTTTGAAGGTAAAAATATAATTAAAGAAATTTATGTACCAGGTAAAATATATAATATTGTAGTTAAGTAAAAAATTTAGGGAAGGTTCGTAATGAATCGTCCCTTAAATTTTAAATGGGAGGAAATATGAACAATATTGAAAAAATTAACTTTGATTCAAAGGATAAGTTTTACAATTATATGAATTTAAAGCTAACAGGTTTAATATGTGAAGAGCCTGATTGGCTTGCAAATCTTAGTAATGCATCAGCGTTATTATGGCTATTGTTAGAAGATATAAATTGGGCAGGATTCTATTTACATAAAAATGATGAATTAGTATTAGGACCATTTCAGGGTAAACCGGCATGTACTCACATAGCTTTAGGTAAAGGTGTTTGTGGAACTGCAGCAGACAAATTACAAACTCAGTTAGTTAAAAATGTTCATGAATTTCCAGGACACATCGCTTGTGATTCTGCATCTAATTCAGAAATTGTAATACCAATTATAAAAGACAATAAATTAATAGGTGTTCTTGATATAGACAGTCCTATATTAAATAGATTTGATGAAACAGACAAAATTCATTTAGAAAAATTTGTGTCCAATATTGTAAAATACGTTAAATTTCCTAAGCTTTTCGTGTAAGTTACTAACATTTAATGCTCTTACTCATATAATAAAGCATAATGAGAAGAGGTGAAATAGATGATTTATGAGCAAATGAATAGTTGTTTTTGTAAAAAATCATTTTTTAGATTATTAAATGCTTATGCTGATTTTCCTGTAGATGTGCATGTTAATGAAATAGTTATGGGAGAAAATATAAAATTAGGCGGTTTTACTAAATATGCTCAGTTTAATCCGGGTAAATATATTATAAAAATATATAAATCAAATGACTCTAACGGTTTGATTTTTGAATCTGAAATTAGTATCGAAAAAAACTTGGCATACACAGGTATTATAGCAAAAGATAATAATGA
The DNA here is from genome assembly GCA_023416855.1 of Bacillota bacterium. GTDB lineage: Bacteria > Bacillota > Clostridia > Tissierellales > Sedimentibacteraceae > Sedimentibacter. Next base: position 1,580 of record JAEZGU010000218.1, on the reverse strand, counting down.
TCAGTCAGATGTATGTGTATTAGTGATTCCTGAAGCAAAAGAAAATTGCATAAAAGGCAATATGTCTTCTGTTAAACTGGCAAATTTACTTATGGATGTTCCTTGTGTGGACATTTTAGTATCTGATGGGACTGTATGGTTTTCAGATATAGAATATTGTGAAATATCCAATAACGTTGGAGTACCCTCCGGAAAATACAATTTAGAATTAAGGGATAAGAAAAATAATAAGAATTTGATGAAAATTATGAATGTTGATTTTGCACCTAAAATGCATTATACAATATATTTAATAGGTAATAAGAGTAAATCTGATATAAAAATTATAATTCCACAGGATGGAGTGAATTATTTAGGATTATGTTGATTAGCAAAACACTATTCTGACGCATTTGTCCTCAATCTGGCAAGCATATGAGTATGCTTGTTTTTTTGATGAAAAATGATGCCTTTGAAGGGGTTGTTCGCAATAGAAACCTATGATATAATAAAATATTAAATTTATTATAAGAGGTGCAAAATGAAAACTATAGGAATAATAGGTGGAATGGGACCTCTTGCTACTGTGAACTTATATTCACGAATAGTTGAGAGAACTAAAGCACAAAAAGACCAAGAACATATACATGTAATAATAGACAGTAACAATAATATACCTGATAGAACAAAAGCAATATTATATAATGGTGAAGACCCAACAATTGAGCTTATTAAGTCTGCTAAAAGATTGGAACAAGCGGGAGCAGATTTTTTAATAATGCCTTGTAACACGGCGCATTTTTTCGTTAATGATATAAAAGAAAGTGTTAATATTCCATTAATTAACATGATCGAAGAAACGGTCAAATACACTTTTGACAAGTATGGGAAAAATAAAGTTATTGGAATAATGGCAGTTGATGGAACAATTAAAACAAAAATATATGAAAATTACTATAACATGATGGGCATAAAAACAGTTACTCCCGAAAAAACTCAGAAAAAAATTATGGAATTCATTTATAACGTAATAAAGGGTGGAAATCTTGATGAAGGTACAGGGCTGTTTTATGAATGTGTAAGTGAATTGGAGCATTTTGGTGCTGAAGTATTTTTATTAGGATGCACGGAATTATCTGTTGCGCAATATTTATATAAAATTGAAGGTCCATATATTAACCCGATGGAAATTTTAACAGAAGCTTCGATAATATATGCAGGCGGAGAATTAAATTAGGAGGAGAAATGAAGGAACTGACATCTAAGCAAGCGGATTTAATGTTGTTTTTTGTTGCTTTTTTTTGGGGAACAGGTTTTACAATAACTAAACTTGCACTTGAAGTATTTACTATATATCAGTTGTTGTTTTTAAGATTTATATTTGCAATTATACTTTCTTACATAATATTTTATAAAAAAATGAGAAATATAACAAAAAGTGACATAAAAGCCGGAATTATTATGGGATTTTTTTTGGCTGTTGGTTATATTTTTCAGACAATAGGCTTAACCGGAACCTCTGCAGGTAATTCTGCGTTTTTGACTGGAACAAATGTAGTAATGGTTCCATTTTTTTATTATATTATTACAAAGATAAAGCC
>JAEZGU010000181.1 GCA_023416855.1 Bacillota bacterium | reverse complement strand
GGCTAATGGTTATATTGGTCAAGGCGTTGTAAAAAAACTATTGGACAAGGGGCATGAGATAATCGCTACAGATTTGCAATTGGATCATGTTGATAGTAGAGCAAAGGGTATTGTCGCAAACATATTTGATGAAAATATAACATACGATAGTTTTGATCAGCCAGATGTGGTTCTTCACCTTGCTTGGCGCAATGGTTTTTTGCATAATGATATTAGCCATATTAATGATTTGCCATTGCATTATGCTTTTATTAAAAAAATGGTAACAGGAGGAGCTAAGCAAATATCTGTTTTAGGTACGATGCATGAAGTGGGTTTTTTTGAAGGAAGCATTAATGAAAATACGCCCACAAACCCGTTAAGTTTATATGGAATCTCGAAAGATGCATTAAGAAAAATGACTTTTCTATTATGTGATGGTTGTGATGTGATTAGTCAATGGATTAGAGGATATTACATTGTTGGAAATGCAGAATTAGGTTCATCAATATTCTCTAAGATACTAAAGGCTGCGAATGAAGAAAAAACGGAATTCCCATTTACAATGGGACAGAATCAATGGGACTTTTTGGATTATGATGACTTCTGTGATCAAGTTGCAGCGATTGTATCACAAAACCGCATAAATGGAATCATCAACGCATGCTCCGGTTACCCAGAAAAGTTATCTACTCGTGTAGAAAGATTTATTAAAGATAATCATTTGAATATTTCTTTACAATATGGTGCCTATCCAGATAGACCGTATGATTCTAAAGCTGTGTGGGGGGATAATAGAAAAGTAATGGAGATCATTGAAAATGAAAAAAGTGATTAAATATTTCTATATGCTGATTTTTCATCCCTATTTATTATTAAGTAATTTCCGAAGTAAATTCTTATTTATTAGAAAGGGAGCTAATATTAATCATTCCAGACAGATTGTATTTGGTAATAATGTGTCGATTGGTAATCAAGTCAGAATAAACTTTTTCAAGGAAAACGCTAAGTTGATTTTTGGTAATAATACATATATCGGTCATAGAGTTTCCTTTTTGCTCGGAGCCTCAATTATAATCGGACAAGATACAATTATTGCTAGTAATGTCTGTATTGCTTCTGAAAATCATGGGATGCATCCTGAATTGTCTATTCCGTATAAAGATCAAGAGCTGATCTGTTCTGATGTGAGCATTGGACATGGTTGCTGGATTGGTGAAAACGTGGTCATCTTATCCGGAGTGAATATTGGTAATAAATGTGTGATTGGAGCAGGTGCTATAGTAACAAAGAATATTCCTGATTATTCAATAGCAGTCGGTAATCCAGCGCGCGTGATAAAGAAATATGATTTTGATGAACACAGATGGAGAAAGATGGATGATTAGGGTAAAGAATGTATTTGTAGTTCTAACATACAGAAATACGGATGATATAAAGGATTTTATTGTATCGGTAAATGAAAACGTAGATGAGTACAGAATTATCATTGTCAATAGCTATTTTGATGATGATAGTATGAAAAAATTCGAGAAAATCGCCCTAGAAAATGATTGTGATTTTATCAATATTCCTAACAAAGGATATAGTTACGGAAATAATAGAGGGATAGATTATGCTCGAAATCATTATGATTTTGAGTATTTGATTATATCTAACCCCGATATAATTGTTAAAAAATTTAGCACCGAAATGCTTGGATTTGAAGGAATTTACTGTGGAAAGATCATTACCTTAAACGGAAAAAATCAAAATCCTATGTTAGCGAAAGAATGCAAATTGGCAGATAAATGCCTTTATATTGGCTATAAGAATAATCTGCGTTTGCTTTTTATATTAGGTCTGTTGATGAATAAATTACTTAGAACTTTTTTTCGAGTACATTCATGCAAAGATCCGAAAAGAGTATTCCAACCACATGGAAGTTTTATCGTATTTTCGATTAAATCAATTGATATATTAAAGGAAGTATTTGATGAAAACATCTTCTTATTTGGGGAAGAGGGAATATTAGCAAAACGATGCAAGAGATTGGAGATACCGGTTTATTACAATTTAGGATTAGAATGCATACACAAAGAAGATGGTTCAATAAAGTTGTTTAAAGGGGATTTAGGGCAGGAATACAAGAACTCTGTTATTTATTACTATGAAAATTATTGTAATAACGATAACCGGAAAGGATAATCACAATGGTGCTTGCACTTTTATTGATTTTCATTATTTTAATTGTTTTATTGCTTTTTAAAATACACATATTTCATCCGGCAGGGCTATTCGCAATTGTATGGATTGCATTCTGCATAGGTAGCATAGCAACACTTGGTTCTCGGTATTCTTTTCCTTTTAAAGGAGTCACATGGATTCTTTTATCTGTATTGTTATATATTTTACCTCAAGCATTCTTTTCTTTTAAGTATAGTGAGGAAAAGCAAAATACAAGCAAAATACCTAATATTTCATGGGGAATGCTATTATGTTTTATTGCTTTAGCATTTGGCAGTGTGGTTTTCAATATGGTAAAAAATGGTATATTGATTAATGCTTTAGGAAGTTTTTCCTCGTTATTGAATATAAGCCATAGTTTAGCAGTATTGCGTTATTCAGGAAAAGTATCAAGTTCAACAATTGAGCAGATTTTGAATTTGTTTATATATGTCTCGCCTCTATGTTGCGGTTACTCATTTGTATATGCAAATGACCGAAAAAAAAAGATGGTTTGCTTTGTCAGTATTGTGCCGGTTTTGCTGTTAGTTCTAATAACTAATGCCAAATTAGCATTGATTGCATATGTAATCCTATTTTTTATCGGCTTTTATGTTTCTTATCTAAATAAAAATAAAAGTTATTTTAAAGTGAAATTGAACCTTAAAATTATACTGTTGGGTTTGGCAGCAGCGGGTATCTTTTTTGTATTAATCTATTTAAGCTTTCTCTTACGTGTTGGAACAACTGATATTGACCCCAATATAATTATTACTAAAATAGGAGAATATGCATTTGGTCATATACAGGGATTCGATACTTGGTATTCAAGTATTAAAGCCAACACAGTCGATTATGGATTGGGGATAAATACGTTTTTGGCTATATCAGCAAGATTGGGAGTTGCAGAAAAGGTTTCGGGTATATATACCTTTATACCGGGATCATGTACGAATGTGTATACACAATTTCGCCCTCTTATCGAAGATTGGGGAATGGTTTTAAGCCTGTTCTGGATATTAGCATTAGGTATAATCACAGTAGCAACCTGTAATACAATGATACAAAAGGATAGAGCCAATATCGGTAGCCAAGTATTGTTATCAATGATTCTATTTTGGGATTTATATTTTATTGCCTCTGCTTGGGTATATACCTCATATATATTCATATTCTTTGTGTTTGCTTTTTTCATCTTTTACGCATACAATCGAAAGACAATAACTCAGATAGAAAGTAGCCATATTTATGAAGAATAAAGTTTTATTAGTCTTAAAAAAGGATGCATTTTTTAAAGACTTAGCTGTTACATTTGCAGGACAATTTTTGGTTATGCTGATTTCATTTGTTATAAATAAAATTGTCAGTAATCAGTATAGTGTAGAAGATTATGGAACATATAACTTAATAAGGCGTTTAATCGCTGTAATGTCATACATCATGATTATGGCACTGGGTATTGCGATACCTAAGTATATAGCTGAGTCACATGCACAAAAGGATGAACAGCAAGTTGCGAAGTATTATAATGCAGGATTAATTATTATTCTTACTGCTTTCATAGCAATATCCATTGTATTATTTAGCTTCGGTGATATATTTTCGACATTGGCATTTGGAGACAATAGTCTTAAAGTCTTTTTCTTGCCTATAGTTTTATATTCTTTAGGATCTAGTCTGATAGCATATGCATATTCTTATTATAGAGGTAAGAATAACTTTGTTATGTACAACCTTATAAATATTGTAATGCAAATTATATTAGTTGCTTTGCTACTATTCATAGATGATAATTTATATTATTTATATTTGATTTGGGGTATTTGTCAAATCATCTACGGTTTGTATGAAATTATCAATATTTATATTAAACATCAATATAAAATACGAAAAACCTACATTAGCTGGAAAACAATAAAAACTTTACTTATATACTCATTGCCACGAGTCCCAGGAGAATTTATTCTGTTTTCTTATAGTCTAATTCCTTTGATAATAATAAAAAATAGATTTGATTTGGAGCAAGTTGGATATTTTTCGGCTGCATTATCGATTAACTCGTTAATAACTCCTTTATTTAGTCTTGTTGGAACGATTCTTCTTCCGCTTGTGAGTAAAAGTTTGATAGATCATACACACAAGGATGTTAATAGGAAAATAAATATTTTGGCAGTTATCTATCTTGCCGTTAGTATTATAGCAATTCTGTTCATTTATTTATTTGGAGAATTCGTAATAAAACTTTTGTACAATGATGATTATTTACAATGCATAGGTTTGGTCAAAGTATTGATTATTTCTGTTATTCCAAACTCATTATACTTACTGTTAAGAAATCCTTTAGATGGAATAAGCAAGATACCCTATAATACGATCACTTTAGCAATTAGCTTTATAATATATATTATATTATTAGTAAATGCATCTTCTATAGAGATGTGTGCCGTGGCCACAATTGCTGCGTATACTCTATTAGGAGTGCTATCAATGATTATTTGGCTTTTTGTTAGTGGTAACAAAGTGAAAATAAACAGAGAAAGCATATGAAACTGGTGTGATTATAAGGAAAAATATAAAGGAGTAACAAAAGTATGAAAATTACTATAGCAGGAACAGGATATGTTGGTTTGTCTTTGGCGGTACTATTAGCACAACATCATGAAATAGTTGCTGTGGATATAATTCCTGAAAAAATAGAAATGATAAATAACAATATAACTCCTATTAAAGATGACTATATTGAAGAATATCTTTCTGAAAGAAAATTGAACCTAAGGGCGACGCTAGATGCGGAAACAGCCTATAAAGATGCAGATTATGTGATTATTGCTGTACCAACAAATTATGATAGTACAAAGAACTTCTTTGACACATCTACTGTTGAGACAGTAATAAAACAGGTGATGCAATGTAATAAAGATGCGATTATGGTTATCAAATCAACTATTCCGGTGGGATTCACTAATCATGTCAGAAAAAAATATAACACTTCTAATATTATCTTTAGCCCCGAATTTTTAAGGGAATCAAAAGCATTGTATGATAATCTTTATCCTTCTCGTATCATAGTTGGAACAGATTTAGAGGATGAACGATTACTTGAGGCATCACGTATATTTGCTGAAGTATTACAAAAAGGTGCTATCAAAAAAAATATTGAAACGCTTTATATGGGTTTCACCGAGGCGGAGGCTGTGAAATTATTTGCAAATACATACTTGGCTTTAAGGGTAAGCTATTTCAATGAATTAGATACCTATGCTGAGTTAAAGGGATTAAATACGAAGGATATAATTGAGGGTGTTTGTCTTGATCCGCGAATAGGAAATCATTACAATAATCCATCTTTTGGATATGG
>JAEZGU010000180.1 GCA_023416855.1 Bacillota bacterium | reverse complement strand
CTCTTGTACCAACAATTAAAAAGTTTGCAGGCCTTAAGCTTGGATTAGCTATTAGTAATTGTGAAGGAGTCAAATTATTGTTTATAGCAATTGTTGAAAGTGTATCACCAGCCTGAATAACATATTCCGTTGCATTCTCTAAACAAGGTTCATAGTTTTCTGGCGGAATACATAACTCTGTTCCCGGAACAATAATATTTGGATTGAATTCTTTGTTAGCGCCCATTAGTTCATTTAAGCTTATGTTGTAGCTAATTAAAATATCACTTAATCGTGTTCCTTCTTGAATTGTAACTAAAGTACCAAATGGGCAACCTGCCGGTACATTAGGAATACATATTTCTTGGCCAACCTTTAAATCATAAGGGTTTGCATCAGGATTTGCTTCAAGCAATAAATTAAGTGGTATATTGTATCTTCGCGCTAAGCTATAAAAACTCTCTCCTTCTCTAATAACATAATATGCCCCGTTTACACATGGCGGTCTCTGAGGTACTCTTGGTACACACAAAGACATACCTTCAGTCAAGGTTCTTAGTCGCAATGTTGGATTTAATTCCAACAATCCTACTAAATTAGTACCAAACCTTGCTGCAATAGAATTCAATGTATCTCCGGGCTGAACAACATAAGGCATTGTATTTACATTAGGACATTGAACCTGATTTTGGTTTTGTCTATAAATCATTATATAATCACCTCATAATATAATTTGTTATTTTATAATATTCATAAGGCAATTAATGTTTCTTAAATATTATGTTGAAACTTGCATTATTAATTAACTATTTGAGAACTTATCGCGTTCTGCAACTGCAAGCTTGTCACAACGTTCGTTATATTCATGCCCGTTATGGCCTAAAACATGGATAAATTTATAATTATGATTACTCATTGCTTTTAATAATCTTTCCCATAAATCAACGTTTAAAACTTTCTTACCGTCAGATTTTTTCCAATTTTTCTGTTGCCACGATTTAAGCCATCCCTTATTAATTGCATCTACAACATATTTTGAATCCGATGTAACGGTAACATCACATTTCTCTTTTAGTGCTTCAAAACCAACAATGACAGCCATAAGCTCCATTCTATTGTTAGTTGTGTCTTTCTCTCCGCCAGATAGTTCTAATTCATTTCCATTATACTCTAATATTACACCATATCCACCTGGGCCAGGGTTACCACTACAAGCACCATCTGAATAAATATTAACCTTTTTCATTTTATTCCGCCTATATTTTATTTATAATCCATATTATAAAGTTTAGTATACATTTCATCCCTATTAAAATCAAGCAAAAAAGGTCAAAGAGCTGTATTGTTTATACAGCTCTTATGTAAATTATCTACAGCATCTACCTCTGCCAAACCAGTTATTTCCGCCAAGTAACCAGAAAACAACAAATATAATTATAATCCATTCTATCCAATCGTTATCGCCACCTATACCTCTGTCACAGCAACCATAATTAGTAGCTCTTACTTCATCAGACATATTATTCACCTCTCTTATATTTTATTTTAATATATGTGAGTGAATAAAATTTGTGATTATTGAAATTAATTTTATAGAATCTCTAATGTTGAATAAACTTTATTTATCAACTCTTCTACATTGAGCTTACTTTCTGATTTTAAAATCGAATCTAATTTTGGATTTATAAGAGGATAATTAGGTGCAAACACAGAGCAGCAATCATCATAAGGCAAAATAGAAGTTTCATATGTTCCTATTTCTTTTGCTCTGCTCATAATTTCAGTCTTATCCATGCCTATAACCGGTTTAAGAATAGGCATTTCAATTGAATTTTCAATAACTGTCATAGATTTCATTGTCTGACTTGCTACCTGTCCTAATGATTCTCCTGTTATTAACATTTCTAAACCATTTTCGATTGCTATTTTTTCTGCAATTCTCATCATAAATCGTCTTGCTAAAATAGTTGTCTCTTCTTCTCTACAATGTTCTTTTATAGCTTTGTGAACATCTAATAAATTAACACTATACAGTTTTATTTTTCCGCAGTATTCTTCTAATTTTTCTTTAAGCTGCTTAACTTTTTCATTTGCTCTTTCTGATGTAAAAGGGTATGTGTGAAAATATAGAGCGCTAATTTCAACTCCTCTTTTTGCAATCATATATCCAGCAACAGGGCTGTCGATTCCTCCTGATAAAAGCAAAAGGGCTTTGCCACAGGACCCAATAGGTAATCCTCCTACTGTTGTAATTCTTTCAGAAGATATATAACAATTTTTCTTAATATCAATAAAAATTTCAATATCCGGATTGTGAACATCAACAGTTACATCACTAAATGTATTTAATATTTTTTCTCCAATAAGCGCACTGAAGTCCATAGATTTAATAGAAAAAGTTTTATCGCCTCTTTTTGTGTTTGCTTTGAAAGTCTTGATATTTTGTTTTTCTTTTAAATACCTAAACAATTCAATCGCTTTTTCTATTATTATTTCAGGGTCTTTTTCAACTCTAATAGATGGACTAATCACAACTATTCCAAAAACCTTTTTAACCTTGTTTATAATTCCATCCATATCCTCGATATTCTTAGTGTGTATAAAAACCTTACCTAACTCCTTGTATATGGTTACATCCTTGTACTCTTTTAAAGCATATCTAATTTGTTCTATAAGTTTATGCTCAAAAGAACCTCTGTTTTTTCCTTTTAAGAATATTTCTCCAAAACTTACTGCTACTACATTATACATATATTGTCCTTTATAATTCCTTTCTATAGCATCATAATTTCTCTAATTTCATTTACCGATTGCTTAATGTTTGATACAGTATACTCAACCTCATCAGCATTATTGAAACAGCCTAAACTAATTCTAATTGAACCGCCAATGTAATCTTTATTAACATTGATTGCATCCAATATTCTGTTACCTTTGCTTTTAGATGAACACGCTGAACCGGTTGAAACATATATTCCTTTTTGTTCTAAAAAATGTAACAATACTTCACCTTTAACATTTTTGAATGACACATTAAGTATATGAGGTGCACCTTCTTCGTTCAACAAACTGTTAACTTGCATATCCTCTATTTCTTCAGTTAATCTTTTTGCATATAGAATTTTAAGTTGATTCAGTTTATTGTTTTCTTTTTCAAAATTCTCGTATAAAATTCTACATGCTTCACCAAAGCCAACAATTCCGGAAGTGTTTTCTGTTCCGGGACGAACTGATTTTTCCTGTCCTCCTCCAAAAGAAACAGGTCTGATTTTTAATGAAGAACGTACAAACAATCCTCCTACTCCTTTAGGTCCGTGAATTTTATGACTGCTAAAAGCTATTGTATCTACAGGTATTTTATTAACATCTATTTTAATTTTCCCATATGATTGTACTGCATCCACATGTATTTTGGTATTACTATTTTTATCTTTAATAATTTCTGCTATGTTTTTTATGTCCTGTACAACTCCAATTTCATTATTTACATGCATAATCGATGCCATAACTGTATTAGAGTCTATAATTTCATTTAAATTATCAAGATTAATTCTACCCTTGTTGTCTGTTTCTACATACCGGATTGATGCTATACCTTTAAAATTATCAATTACATTATAAACAGAAGGATGTTCAATTTTTGTAGTAACAATATTCGCATTGTTGTTTATATTGTTTAGGTGGCTTAAAAGTGCAATATTGTTGCTTTCAGTTCCACCGCCTGTAAAGTAAATATCGCCATATTCAGCATTGATTATTTTAGCTACATATCTTCTTGCCTCATCAATTTTCTTTTCAACCATCAATCCCATACGATGCAAAGATGATGGATTTCCATAGTAATTTTCGTTCATATCAACGATTTGTTCTAATACTTCCTGTCTAACTTTTGTCGTTGCACTGTTATCCAAATATACTTCCATAGGTACCTCTTAGACGTAAAAATTTTGTAAAAAAAGCTTGCAAAACAATATATCGTTTGTTATAATAACTAAAGGTTATCCCCCCCGATAACCGAAATATATTCCCAATACCCCTTTTATGCATATTAATGCTTCACAACGATGGCCACCAGGCCATTTTTGTGTTTTCATGACTTTACTTGTTTTTTCAAGCCATAGCGCAGAAAAAACAGTAGGAAAGTCTGATGCAGCGCAATCCCAATTTGTGCGACCAAAGGGAGCTTACAAATTGGTGATGTAGCCTGCGCTTTGTATCCCGCTATATCTCTTTCTCCATTTCTCCTAAATACAACTCCAATGCTTTCTTAACGGTATCATTTTCAGCTGAATTGTAAATTCTGTCATCTATAGTTCTAATAGGTAAAACATCATTTGATGTTCCTGTAATAAATGCAGCTTCAAAGCTGTTTAATTCATCAAAGCCTATAACACGTCTTTGTACTTCAATACCATTTCTTTCACATAGTTCAATAACTTTACTTCTTGTGACTCCAAGAAGAACTGCTTCATCAGGTGAAGTTATAATTTTGTTGTTCTTGACAAAAAATATATTAGATTTACTTCCTTCACTTATGGTATCATCATTATTGATTAATATTACTTCATATGCCTTTGAAGTTTTAATAATCTCTTCAATTTTTTCTTTAAAGCTTTTTTGAAAAGCTTTGATATTTGGGTTGTCTCTATGTATTTTTGCTGTTACCGTATGGATTCCTATTTTAAACAGTTCCTTTGAAGGATAATAACTTTCTACAAAATAAAATAGAACAATAGGCTTTTTGTCATAATAATATGAAACTCTAATGTTGCAGTTTTCAAAATTGTTTTCTTTAATCAACAATTCAACAGACTTTCGATAATCGTCATAGTCTATATCTCCTTCAACATTACTTAAGCGTATGCTGTCTTTCATACGCATAAAATGCTCCTTTAGAAATATGGGCCTTTTATTAATAACTCTAATTACCTCATATATCTTTGCTGTGTCTTTTGATAATAAAACATTTATGTCAACTTTATTAATCAACTGGCCATTCACAACATTTGTGTTCGAAACTATATTCATTTTATATTCTCCTTCTCATTCCAAAATGACCTAATCTCTTTTACTAAGTTATTTACATTAATTACCTTTTTGTGATGCTTCCAATGATCAGGGAACAACTTCAAGTATGTCATTTGACATAATCTTGAATCTATCATAAGAACTATTCCTCTATCCTTCTCTGTTCTAATAACTCTGCCTGCAGATTGCAGGATTTTATTAAAGCCTGGATATTTGTATGCGAAGTCATACCCTGAATTAAACTTTTCATCAAAAAATGACTTAATTATGTTTCTTTCAAAGGAAATTTGAGGTATTCCTGTTCCTATTATAACTGCACCAATTAATTTTTCAAGAGGCAAATCTATTCCCTCTGAAAAAACTCCACCAACTACTGTAAATAATACCACACCCGATTCAGTTTTAAACTTCTCTACAATTTCTGATTGTTCTTCCTCGTTCAACCCTTGGTTTTGTAAAATTATATTTGATGTATCATACAAACCTTCATATATTTCCATAGTTTTTCTCATAAAGCTATATGAAGGGAAAAACACCATATAATTTCCCTTTTTTTCAGATAAAACATTATTTATATAACTGCATGCTGCTTCTATGTTTGCTTCTCTGTCAGTATACTTCATAGAAATATCTGTAGTTATCATCAACTTTAAATTTTCGTCATCAAATGGAGAATTTATTTTTAGTATATAATCATCTTCATCTCCTCCCAATATATATCTAAAATATTTTAAGGGAGTTAATGTTGCAGAAAAAAATATAGAAGACCATGCGTTCTTTAATATCTCTTTCAATACAGACGAAGGATCAATTAAAAATATTTTAATTTTAGTTTTATTGCTTATAAAATCAACATAATAACAAAAATTCGAATCTGCTATCTCTGAAATTTTAATAAAAAATGTGCTTTTAAAATAAATATCTATTAATTCATCCGGTATATTTTCATTTTTCTTATCATTAATAAATTCTTCTGCTAAAGTTGCAAATTTCCTTAAAGATGCAATTAAATCAGATGGCTCATTTTCTAATATGACAGCTTCTTCATTTAGTTCTTTTTTAATTTCAATAAATTTTTTATTTATGTTAAATAATGTTGTACTAATTTTCTTGTTAATTTCCCTCATCATTTTATAAAGTGAATAAAATTCTTCTTTTACTAATTCAGGAGAATACATATCTCTTGTTCTATCCTCAAGATTGTGAGCCTCATCAATCAACAATATATCATTACTGTTTTTGAACACATCATCTCTTTGTAAAGCAACTCTTGGATCGAAATAATAATTATAATCGCATATGACAGCATCTGACATGTAACTTAAATCAAGAGAAAATTCAAATGGACAAAGATTGTTTTTCTTTGATACATCTTCTATATAATCTCTATCAAATAGGCAGTTTTCCTTAATGGCATTTTTAAGAGGTACATTTAATCTATCATAATATCCTTTAGCATATGGACAATATTCCGGATCACAATTAGTTTCATCCATAAAACAAATTTTATCCTTTGCGGTTATAACTGTTGTTCTAAGCTTTAATCCCTTACTAATCATCATTTTGATTGTATTAAAAGCAATTGTTTTAGTAGATGATTTAGCTGTGAGATAATAAATTTTTGTATTGTTTTTATAATTCATAGATTTTATTGCGGGAAATAAAACTGAAACTGTCTTACCAACACCTGTCGGCGCTTGTGAAAACAACTTTTTACCTTCTTTTATAGTACTAAAGACAGCAACGGAAAAATCTCTTTGTCCTTTTCTATATTCATCGAAAGGAAACTGGAGCTGATTTATTGAATTTTCTCTTTCTTTTTTTAGGTTAATAACTGTTTGTGCCCATTCTATATAAGAATTTAAAAGGTCATAAAAAAACAACTCAAGTTCGTTTAATTCATATTTATATAAAATTGTCTTGGTTTTGTTTGAATCTAAATTATAGTATCTCAATTGAACAGAAATATTGTTTAACTGATTATCAAGGCAGTAAATATATGCATAACATTTTGCTTGAGCTATATGAGCTTCATTGAAATTATTCTCTATGAAATCTAAATTTGTATATGTAGATTTAATTTCATCTATTATAATTTCATCGTGGTCATTTATTATACCATCAGCTCTTCCTTCTATAATAAACTGAATATTATTAACAATAAAATCTCTTTTGAGAAAATACTCTTTTTCATAGTTATCTCCCATTAAAGATTGAAGCTTTTTATGTGCTTTAATTCCTTCTAAAGCTCTCTCTGAACTAAGATTTTTTACATTAATATCTCCGCTCTTATATACAAATTCAACTAACTCCCTAACTGAAAGCTTAATGTTATCCATAATAAAAAACACCTCACGGTGTCTATTATAACATATATAAATTAATTAAAAAATGACTATTTTATATATTGCACACACTTTACCATATTACCACATACCTCAAACTTATCTGAAAGCCCTTCAACCAACAATAAACCTCTACCTGATTCACAAAAATCATATTCACCAAATGTCTTTTTGTTATAACTAACCCCTGAACCTTCATCAGATACTTCGATAATGATGCAAGATTTATTTATCATTAAGTTAATAAAAACTTGTTTGTTTTTATCTCTTTGGTTTCCATGCAAAATGCTGTTGATAATTAATTCATTTAATATAAGTTTTGTATTAAAAAGAGAATTTTCACTTATTATATCTTTAATGTTATTTAAAATTTCTTCAACTGTTATTTTAGCGTAGTTTATGTCACTACGAACCTTACGCTCAAATTTATAATCCATTATTATTCCTCCAGTTAGAAATAATATACCCTATTATAATTCTTTTAATCACATTGTAAAACAAATAACATGCACTTTTAACTAAATTGAACTATTCTTCTTTTTCTATACCCAATATCTCTTCAAACAAATCCCATGTTTTTTCTACCCCAGCCTTAGACGCTGAAGAAAATGGAATTATTAATCTACTTTCTGTAATATTAAGTGTTTTCTTTATAATGTTAACACTTTTTATTTGTTGAGATTTTGATAACTTATCTGCCTTTGAAGCTATAACATATCCAGTATATCCACAACTTTTTATCCAGTTGTACATTTGTATATCATTATTGCTTGGTTCATGCCTAATATCCACAAGCAAAATTACTTCTTTAAGCTGAGGTCTATTATGCAAAAATGTATCAATCATTATTGCCCATTTTTCCTGTTCGGATTTTGAAACTTTCGCATATCCGTAACCTGGTAAATCTACAAAATTAAACATATCATTAATATTGTAGAAATTTAATGTTTGAGTTTTTCCAGGCTGCGAACTTGTTCTTGCCAAACTTCTTCTATTAAGCAAAGCATTTATCATTGATGATTTACCAACGTTAGATTTGCCGGCAAATGCAATTTCCGGAACAATTGTTTCAGGATATTGTTCTTTTTTTACAGCTGTTATAAGTAATTCTGCTTTTCTGATAATCATATTTTTATTCCTTTCTCAGTGCATAGTTCACAACATCTTCTATTTTGTCTGCATAAACTATTTCCATAGAACGAATTATTTTATTGTCTATTTTTGATACATCCGACTTGTTTTTAGTGCTGAGTACTACTCTTTTTATGCCTGCTCTTTTAGCTGCCAACAGCTTTTCCTTTAATCCGCCTATAGGTAAAACTCTTCCTGTTATAGTAATTTCACCCGTCATAGCCACATCTTTTCTAACAGGTGTATTTGTCAATGCTGATATAACAGCTGTAGCCATAGTTATTCCTGCAGATGGTCCATCTTTTGGTATAGCACCCTCAGGTACATGTATGTGTATATCGGTTTCTTTAAACAAATTGTAATCTATATTTAATTTATCAGCATTTGCTTTTATATAACTTATTGCCGCCATAGCTGATTCTTTCATTACATCGCCTAATTTTCCTGTAAGTTGAAGTTTGCCATCACCTTTCATGGTATTTACTTCTATAAATAAAGTTTCTCTACCAACCTTAGTCCATGCAAGGCCTGTTACAACACCTACTTGGTCCTCTTCATACGCCAAGTCAAAATCATACTTTGGAATACCCAAGTATTTTTTTATGTTACCGTTATTGATTGTAATTGATTTCTTTTTATTTTCTACTATTTGAACAGCAGCTTTTCTGATTAGTGTACCAATATTTCTTTCAAGATTACGAACACCTGATTCTCTTGTATATCTTTCAATTATTTCAACAACAGCATTTTGAGAAATATTAACCTGTTTTTCCTTTAATCCATGCTCTTTAATTTGTTTTTTAATCAAATATTTTTCTGCTATATTTCTTTTTTCCATATCAGTATAGCCGGATATTTCTATTACTTCCATTCTGTCTAATAAAGGCTCTGGTATAGTTGAAGTAGTATTAGCAGTTGTAATAAACATTACATTTTCTAAGTTGAAAGGAGCTTCAATATAATGATCAGTAAATGTTTTGTTCTGTTCAGGGTCTAACACCTCTAATAAAGCTGACGCAGGATCTCCCTTATAATCACTGGCAAGCTTATCTATTTCGTCAAGCAAAAATACAGGGTTATTTACTTTAACCTTAGCAATAGATGATATTATTCTACCGGGAATAGCACCTATATAAGTTCTTCTGTGACCTCTAATTTCTGCTTCATCTCTAACGCCACCTAAAGATATACGCACGTATTTTCTGTTCATTGCTCTTGCTATTGATTTAGCTACAGAAGTTTTTCCTACACCTGGAGGCCCAACAAAACAAAGTATAGGCCCCTTCATATCTTTATTTATAGTTTTTACAGCAAGATATTCAAGTATTCTATCCTTTACTTCTTCTAAACCAAAATGATCTTCTGATAATATTTTTCTGACTTTTTTTAAGTCAGTATTATCTTTTGTTTTTTTAGTCCATGGTAAATCAATTAGCCAATCTACATAAGTTCTAATAACACCGGCATCAGGTGATGATGAAGAAATTTTCAGAAGCTTATTTATTTCTTTTTCTGCTTTTTCTCTTACTTCTTTTGGCATGTTTGCTTCTTTAATTTTATTTAAATATTCATCTACTTCAAATTCTGCGCCTTCATCTTCCCCAAGCTCTTTTTGAATAGCTCTTAATTGTTCCTTTAAATAATAATCCTTTTGGAATTCGCTTACTTGTTTTCTTACAAGCTCGCTTATTTCATTTTCAATTTCTAATACCTTTATTTCCTTAGATAAATATGTATTAATTGATTTTAACCTTTCATATGGATCAAATAATTCTAATAATGATTGTTTTTGTTCAAGTTTTAAGTAAATATATGATGCCACTACATCTGCAAATTTATCAGGATTTTTTATTTCCTTTAGTGAAATAATTGCATCTGGTGCAATCTTTGTATATATTAAAGAATATTCTTCGAAGTTGTCTAAGGTTAAGCGCATCATTGCTTCTAATTCATTGTCTATTAATACATCATCGTTATAGATGTATTCTTCCAATTCAACTTGAAAATACGGCTCTTCTTGAATAATTGATACAATCTTTGCTCTGTTTCCACCTTCAACCAATACTCTTATATTGTCTCCCGGAAGCTTTATCATTTGCTTTATTCTGCAAACAACACCAACTTCATAAAAATCATCTTCCTTAGGCGAATCAATATCAGCTTCTTTTTGTATTGTAAGAAAAATATCTGAATCTTCTAACATTGCTTCTTCTAAAGCATTGATAGATTTTTCTCTGCCAATATCAAAATGCATCATTGTATCTGGAAAAATTCCTATACCCCTAATTGGAATCAGGGGTAATTTTTTGTTTTCTATAATGTAATCCTTAATCATTTAATCTCCTTAGTTAAAAACTGCCTGCTTAAGGCAGGCAGTTCATTGTTAAGTTACGGTAATGAGGCAGGCGAGCACTTTCAGTGACTTAAGAAGCATTCTCTTTTTTATCAGTCAAGGGTTTTTTAGTCAACACTAACTTTGGTTCGCTTTTATTAACTATTGTATCCCTTGTTATGACACATTTTTTTATGTCGTTCCTTGATGGTATTTCATACATGACATCAATCATTGTACTTTCAAGTATACCTCTTAATCCTCTTGCACCTGTTTTAATTTCTAAAGCTCTTTCAGCTATTTCCTCTAAAGCATCTTTCTCTATTTCTAATTCAACATTATCCATTTTAAACAACTCCTTGTATTGTTTAACAAGGGCATTTTTAGGTTCTGTCAAAATAGACATTAAAGCCTTTTTATCTAACTTATCCAGTGCAACTACTACAGGCATCCTGCCAACAAATTCAGGAATTAAACCAAACTTTAGCAAATCCTGTGTTTGAACCTGATGTAATAGTTTATCAGTATCCATCGATGTATTTCCTGATAGATCTGCACCAAAGCCAATACTCTTTTTACCAATTCTTTTTTGTACTATTTTTTCTATTCCGTCAAAAGCACCGCCTAATATAAATAATATATTAGTTGTATCTATTTGTATAAACTCTTGATGTGGATGTTTTCTGCCACCTTGTGGAGGTACATTAGCAACAGTACCTTCTAATATTTTTAGAAGTGCTTGTTGTACTCCTTCTCCGCTTACATCTCTTGTTATAGAAGGGTTTTCTGAACGTCTTGAAATTTTATCAATTTCATCTATATAAATAATGCCCTTTTCAGCCCTTTCCACATCAAAATCAGCTGCTTGTAACAATTTTAATAGTATATTCTCAACATCTTCACCTACATAACCTGCTTCAGTCAAAGATGTAGCATCTGCTATTGCAAATGGCACATTTAACAACTTTGCCAAAGTTTGAGCAAGATAAGTCTTACCGCTACCTGTAGGTCCAAGCAACAATATATTGCTTTTCTGAATATCTACTCCATCATCTTTTGCTTTATAGTTAATTCTTTTATAATGATTGTAAACTGCTACTGCTAAACTCTTTTTAGCATTTTCCTGCTGTATTACATATTCATCAAGATTCTCTTTAATTTCCTTTGGTTTTGGAAGTTCCGTAAAATCATATTCCTCAAATAAATCAATATCGTCATCTACAATGTTATGACACAATTCAATACATTCATCGCAGATATATACGTCAGGACCGGCTATTAGTCTTCTTACCTGTTCCTGAGCTTTACCGCAAAACGAGCATTTGATTTGTTTATCGTTATTTTTGCTCATTAAAACACTCCTTATTTTCTTTTGGCAATTATATCATCAATTATGCCATAAGTTTTCGCTTCCTCCGCTGTCATGAAATTATCTCTGTCTGTGTCACGTGCAACCTTTTCAATTGGTTGACCTGTTTTTTCACTTATAATATCATTTAATGTATCTCTGATTTTAATTATCCTATCAGCGTGAATTTTTATGTCAGATGCCTGACCTTTCATACCGCCAAGTGGTTGATGAATCATAATTTCAGAATTAGGCAGAGCAAATCTTTTTCCTTTTGCTCCTGACAACAGTAAAAACGCTCCCATGCTTGCAGCCATACCTATACAAATGGTTGATACATCCGGCTTAATATACTGCATTGTATCATATATAGCCATACCTGCTGTTATGGATCCTCCCGGAGAATTAATATATAGCTGAATATCCTTATCAGGATCCTCTGACTCTAAAAATAACAGCTGTGCAACTATAACACTTGCTGTTGCATCATTAACTTCATCACTTAAAATAATTATTCTGTCTTTTAACAATCTTGAATATATATCGTAAGATCTTTCGCCTCTGCCTGTTTGTTCAATTACATATGGTACTAAAGCCATAATATTTCCTCCTATTTATTATATTTCATTCTACTATTATTGTACTTATTTATCTTAATATTATCTTAAATTATTTTTTTATTTTTCTTCAGTGTCTGTTTCCTTAATAACCGGTTCTGTAAAAACTGCACTGTCAACAAGAATTTCTATAACCTTTTTCTTTTTAAGAGTTTCTTCGATATATCCTCTACTTGATTCAAGCATACTATTTTGGAAAGCTTCCATTCTTTCTTCTTCTACATGATAAGATTTTGCCATTTCTTCAATTTCTTTTTTCAAATCTTCATCAGATACTTGAATGTTTTCTTTCTTAATTATAGCTTCTAAAACCAATTCTGCTTTCACATTGAATTCAGCTTGATCTTTTGCGCCTTCTTTATATTGGTTTACAAAATTATTAATTATATCATCATATTCTTTACCAACAAAACCTTGTTGACGGAATTGTTGCTCATAATTTCTTGCTAAATAGTCAATCTCCCTGTTTATCAATACTTCAGGTATTCCTACATTAGCATTATTTATAATTTTTGTTATAACATTGTTATCATTTGAAACTTTTGATGAATCAGCTGCTCTTTTTTCTAAATTAGCTTTAATATCAGCTTTTAATTCCTCAAGTGTATCAAATTCACTTACATCCTTAGCAAATTCATCATCTATTTCTGGCATTTCTTTGCTTTTTATTTCATGTATTTTAACATTGAAAACCGCATCTTTGCCTTTTAAATTTTCAGCATGATATTCTTCAGGGAAAGTTACGTTAACTTGAACTTCTTCGCCTTTATTTTTACCTATTAATTGTTCTTCAAATCCCGGTATAAATGTGTTTGAACCAATTTCAAGTGATTGGTTTTCAGCTGTACCACCTTCAAATTGTTCTTCTCCAACAAATCCTGCATAATCTATTGTTAAAAAGTCGCCATTTTGAACAGGTCTATCAGTAACTTCAACTATTCTTGCATTCTTATCTTGAATAGCTTTTAGTTCTTTTTCAACATCTTCATCTGTAACTTTTATTTCTACCTTTTCTACTTCAACACCTTTGTATTCACCAAGTTCAACCTCAGGCATAACTTCAACTTCTGCAGTTACAATAATATCTTCGCCTAATTCAAATTTTTGAATATCTACTTTTGGGCTATCTATAACATCAAGCTCTAACTCAGTTACTGCCTTTGGATATTCTTCTTGTATTGCAAAATCTAATGCATCATCATAAAAAATGCTCTTGCCATATTTTTTCTCTATTATATGTCTCGGAGCTTTACCTTTTCTGAAGCCTTGCACGTTAATACTATTTTTTATTTTTGCATATGCTTTATTTACAGCTTCTTCAAATTGCTCCGGTGTAACTGTAAACTCAATAGTAACTATATTTTTTTCTTTTTTAAGTAATTTAGAACTCATTGTTCCTCCTATGTATTTAAATTATTGTATGATTAATATCTAATATTGTTTCAATATTTGAATTCATAAATATAACCATTATATTATACCACAATACTTATTAAAAGCAATATTTATTTGAAATTAATGGAGAATCTTAGTCTCCCTTATACTCATATACTCTACAG
>JAEZGU010000159.1 GCA_023416855.1 Bacillota bacterium | reverse complement strand
GATGTTCTGTATTTTCATTACCAGATATACAGTCATCAATTTCTGATAGAGTAATTTCAATTTCCGGCATTCTTTTCATTGCAGTATTATATTCAATTTTCTTAAGTATTAAATTTCGTGTTATTTTTAAAATAAAGGCACATAGGTTATTTGGCTTTTCAGGTGGAATAGTATTCCATGCAACTAAATAAGTATCATTGACACACTCTTCTGCATCTTCAAGATTCCATAGCATGTTTCTAGCAAGATGTAAACATAGTTTTCCATATTTATTGGTAGTTTCTTGTAAAGCATTTTCTGAGCGCTGCCAATACAATTCGATAATTTGTTTATCATCCACTTTGTCCCCTCCCTGCATAATTTACCATTCACTTATAAGTACGGAATAAATCGCTTTGGTTGCATTAAACTAAAAAAGATTTCTTATTACTATTTTAATCATATACAGATATCAACTAATTAGCAATTAAAAAAACGAGATTCTTCTGGCTGCGCCATCAGAATGACAAAATGTCATTCGCCGTTAGCGAAGAATCCCATTTACTATTTTATTCAAATATCGCATTTACAAAATCTGTTGCGTTGAAATCCTGTAAATCGTCTATTTTTTCTCCAACTCCTATATATTTTATAGGAATCTTTAATTCATTAACTATTGGGAATGCAATGCCACCTTTGGCAGTGCCATCCAATTTGGTGAGTATCAAGCCATTGATGTTACATGTTTCAGAGAATAATTTTGCTTGTATAAGTCCATTTTGACCTGTAGTAGCATCAATAACTAAATATACATCTAATTTAGCTTCATTAAATTCTCTATCGATTATTTTAAATATTTTGCTTAATTCATCCATTAAGTTCTTCTTGTTGTGTAGCCTACCAGCAGTATCACATATTAATACATCTGTCTTACGTGCCTTAGCTGCTTTTACTGCATCAAATATTACTGCACCCGGATCAGAACCTTGCTCTTGACTAATTATATCAACCCCAGCTCTGTTGCACCATTCTTTAAGCTGTTCAACTGCTGCAGCTCTAAATGTGTCTGCTGCTGCAACAATCACACTTTTATTAGATTGTTTTATTCTATATGCAATTTTACCAATAGATGTAGTTTTTCCTACTCCATTTACTCCAACTATCAATATAACTCTTTGTCTATCTCCTATATCAGTGCTATCTTCATGTTCTTTTAACATACTTATGAGATACTCTTTAATAACATCTTTAATCTCTGATGTATCAGTCAGATTTCTTTTTCTTGTTTCAGATTTTATATAATCAATAATATCCATGGTTGTATCAACACCCATATCAGAGGTGATTAATATTTCCTCCAATTCTTCAAGAAAATCATCATCAATTTTTCTATGACTAAAAATAATGCTTTCAATTTGTTCTGATAAATTTTTCTTTGTTTTAGATAAACCTGCTTTTAACTTATTAAAAAAGCTTAAACCTTTTTTCTCAGTTGTTTCAACTTTTTCTTCAGGCTCGTTTGACTCTGTGATTTCTTCCGCTTCTACAATTTCTTCAAACAATTCATTATTTATATCTACTTCTTTACTTTCTTCTAATTCTAACTCTTCAATTATTTCATCATTTTTATTTTCATTATCTATATTTTTATCTTTTTTCTTTTTAAAAAAATTAAACATATTACCTCCATATTTTTTATTATATAGCATCTGACAATTTCATTGAAACAAGCTTTGTTACACCTTTCTCTTCCATTGTTGCTCCATAAAGAGTATCAGCATATTCCATTGTTCCTTTTCTATGTGTGATAACTATAAATTGTGTTTCTTTAGATATTTCTTTTAAATAGTGAGAAAATCTATTGATGTTTGAGTCATCTAATGCTGCTTCTATCTCATCTAACACACAAAATGGTGTTGGTTTTGTTTTAAGTATAGAAAATAATAAAGCTATGGCAGTTAATGCTTTTTCTCCACCTGATAAAAGTGATATTTTACTTAACTTCTTTCCAGGTGGCTGAACTGCAATTTCAATATTTGAATTTAGAGCATCTGATTCATCTTCTAAATAAACATCACCACTTCCGCCATTAAAAAGTTTTTTAAATACATCATTAAATTTAGCTCTAATATTTGCAAATTCTTCAATAAATTTATCATTCATTTGAGTTTCAAGCTCCTTGATAACTTCCTTGAGTTTATCCTTTGCATCAACTAAATCTTTTTGCTGTTTTTTAAGAAAATCATATCTTTGTTTTACATCTTCATATTCTTCAATTGAATCTAAATTTATGTTGCCAAGCTCTTTAATAGCCTTTTTGCAAGCATTTACTTCGCTATATAATCTACTTTGACTAATGGAGTCGTCCTTATATTCTATAGCCATTGCATAGTTTATTTCGTATTCTTCCCATAGCTTAGCAGAAATTTCTTCAACTTTTGAATTTTCTCTTTCTATTCTTACATTCATTTTGTTTTCATCGTCAAGAATTTCTGTAATTTGTTTATTTGCATCATTTATTTTGTTTTGATATTCATATATTTCATTTTGAATGGTATTAAGATTTTCTTTTTCTGCATTTAAATTACTATTTATTTCTTTAATTTCTTCAGTTAAGCTTTCTGCTTTTAAGATGTTTTCAGCAATAGTTTTTTCTGCATTAGCTATTTCAAGATCAATATTGTTTAAGCTTTCTTGTTTAGATGTAATTTGTTCATTGCTCCTTAATATTTCATCTTTAATATTATTTATTTTTTCTTCCTTAAGCTTAATATCTTGGTTGATTTGCGCTACTAAATCTCTTTGAGCTAATATAACAGAATTATATTCATCATATTTTGCCTTATTTGTGTTATTTTGAGCAATAGTTAATTCAATAGTTTTTTCTTTATCATCTATTAATCCTTTAATTTGTTCAACTTCCAAAAGAATATTATTTAGCTGTTCCTCATTCTTATCTTTTTCATTTTGGATATATTGCATCTCTTCCGTATATTTTTTAACTGCTAAGGATGTTTTTTCTGCTTGTTCATTTAATATATTAATTTTTGAAATATTTTTTTCTAATAAATTATTATTATCATATATTTCATTTTTCAATAGAGAAATTTTTTTATTATAATCCTTGATTTCAGATAATAATAAATTTAATTTATTGTTTTTTTCATTTAATTGTGCTTCTGTCTTGCTTATAGAGTCCTTACACTCTTCTATTTCTCTCTTTCTTCCAAGAAGGTTCTGGTTACTTGCGATATGACCACCTGTTACTGAACCACCTGCATTAATTACATCTCCTTGCAATGTAACAATCTTTAAAGTATTTCCAAGTCTTTTAGAAATCTTAAAACCGTTATTTAAGTTATCAACTATAATTATTCTGCCCAATAAATGCTTAATTACAGTTTCAAACTTTTCTTTAGTTTCAACAAGCATATCACCAGTATTGATAACACACTTTTCCTTTAAAACTTCTTGTTCTGCTTTATTTAAACTTCTTTCCTGAAGCATATTGATTGGTAAAAATGTTACTCTGCCAATTTTATTTTTCTTTAAATACTCTATTATATTTTCTGCTTCAACATCATTATTAACAATTATGTTTTGAATTGCAGAACCTAAAGCAACTTCAATTGCTGTTTCATATTGTTTTTCAGTTTTTATTATATCTGCAACAGTTCCTAGTATGGAATTTTTTAAAACTGGTTCTTTGTCCTTATTATTCATAACAGTTTTTATACTTTTATAATAACCATCATAATAAGCTTCCATATTAGATAAAACATTAAGCTTAGATTTAAAGCTGCTTAATTGGTTGTTTGCTTCTCTAATTTGATCATATAATTTTTCTTTTTCATTTTCACTAAATGTTAATTTATTTATATTATCTTTAAGTGTGTTATTTTTATCCGAAAGCAATGAAGTAATTGTTTTTTGTTCTTCTTCAATGGATTTAATAATTGATAGCTTATTTTCTCTATCCTCATTTTCATTATTAATTTCGGATTTTAAATTCTCTATTCTATCAATATCATTAGAAATAAATGATTCTATAGTGCTTTTTTGACTGCTTAATCTATTGATTTCTTTGTGAAGTTCAAACAATTCATTCTTTTGCTCTTCAATTTTTAAAGTGATTTGCTCTATTTCATCTTTATATGTTTTAATTTCCTCATTCATGAAATTAAACTTCTCTGTATCAATGTTCAATCCATTTAATAGTTTATCTTTTTCTTCATTTAATAAAATAATATTATTTTCAAGCGCTTCATTTCTAATTGATAGCTCAGAAATTTCACTTTTTACGCTATCTATATTCTTAATATATAAAAGCTTCTTTTCTTTATATACTTGTATCATGCTTTGATAATTTTCAAAATCCCTGTTCTTTATATCCCTAACTTCTTCAAGCTCTTTAATTTTTAACTGGATTTCAGTTATCGTTTCTTTTTGAGAAACAATTGATTCTGACAAATGATCTCTTTTCTTTTGAAGCTTAATTTTTTGTTCGGTTGCAATATTTCTTTGATTGTTTAGAGCTTTAAGCTGTTCTGTGTGTTTTTCGTATTCATGGGCAAGATAGTTAAGCTCATATTGCTTTAATTTTTCTTTTATCTCTAAATACTTTTTTGCTTTTAAACTATGTTCAGACAATGGTACAATTCGTTCTTCTAACTCATTAATTATATCATCGACTCTATCTAAATTTTCGCTTGTTTTTTCAAGCTTTCTTTCGGACTCTTCTTTTCTTGTTTTATATTTTACTATACCTGAAGCTTCTTCAAAAACCTGTCTTCTTGTTTCTGAATTGGGGCTTAAAATATCCTCAACTCGGCCTTGTCCTATAAATGAATAACCGTCTCTGCCTATTCCTGTATCCATGAACAATTCTTTTATGTCTTTTAATCTGCATTGCTGTTTGTTTATATAATATTCACTTTCACCAGTTTTATATAGCTTTCTTTTAATGCTTACCTCTTTATACTCTAAAGGTATTTGACCTGATTCATTATCAAATATTAAATTTACTTCTGCATAGCCAAGAGGCATTCTTTTTTCTGTACCAGCAAATATTACATCATCCATTTTGCCACCTCTTAAGGATTTTGCGCTTTGTTCACCTAAAACCCATTTGATGGCATCAGAAATATTGCTCTTGCCGCTCCCATTAGGACCAACAACAGCAGTTATCCCATTTTCTACAATTAATTCAGTTTTTTCTGCAAATGATTTAAATCCGTTTATATATAATTTTTTTAAATACATATTTCCCCCTGATGCAAACTTAAATAATTTTCGTAAATATTTTTAATCAATATACTGCCTACTTTTATATTATCGGCATAAATTAAAATTGTTTGACTATTTAAACTGTGAGTAAAAGAAATATTGTAAAATGAGAATTTTTTCTTCATAATGTTTATGTTTGCCTTATTTTGACCTGCTAAATAGCTTATAATCTTTTTATCAGCTGCTATAATTATATTTTTATTTTTTAAATCAACATCTTTCAAAACATGTATTAATGAAAGTAAATATATTTTTTCTTCAACCAATTGCCTAAATGCTGCATGAAATGGGCCTGCGATTACATCTTTTTCTTCATTAATGTTTTCAGTATTTTGTAGTCCAATACGTATAACATTAATATTATTTACAGAATAATAACTGTAAATAAGCGCAGAAATATCTACTGCTTCGTTCAATGTCAAGGGTTTATATTCTCCCCTCTCATACATTTGAACTAAATCAGTATCCTTTATAATCAAAGTAGGATAAATCCTCACAATATTTGGTTGCATTTTTATCGAATCTATACATGTTTGTAAATCGCTTTTTCTGTTACTTCCCGGTAAACCGGGCATAATTTGATGTCCCAATATGAAACCATGCTGTTTTATTAATTTGCTTGCTTTTTCAGATTGTTGACGATTATGTC
Source organism: Bacillota bacterium (assembly GCA_023416855.1). Classification (GTDB taxonomy): domain Bacteria; phylum Bacillota; class Clostridia; order Tissierellales; family Sedimentibacteraceae; genus Sedimentibacter. The sequence continues at coordinate 8,353 of JAEZGU010000159.1, read as the reverse complement.
CTCTGTTAGATTGCTTTAAAACATCATCGTCCAATGATTGTATGCCAAGCTCTATAATATCCATGCCATACTTTTTATGTATATTCAATATGTTTTCATCTATTGAATCCGGTCTTGTTGAACATCTTATACTTTGGATGATGCCTTTATCTTTATATAGTTTACCTACACTTAACAATTCCTCTTGCAATTTTAAGTCTATCGCTGTAAAAGAGCCTCCAAAAAAAGCAAGCTCAGTATATACATCATCTTCAATTGTTTTTTTATATTCTTCTATAATACCTTTTACATATTCACCATTTACAACTATGTTATCTTTCCCTGTTATTCTCTTTTGATTGCAGAAAACACAGTCATTAGGGCAGCCAACATGAGGTACAAACACAGGGATAATTTTCATTTTTTTACACATTTAACTGGCCTTCTGTTATTAATGCATTTTTTGCTGCTTCTTGTTCAGCTATTTTCTTACTTTTACCTGAACCTGTCCCTGCAACAACTTTATTAATGATTACATTAACATGAAATGTCTTTTCATGATCAGGTCCTTCCTCATTAGTTACAACATAACGTATTTTACATGCATGACCTTTGCTTTGATAATATTCCTGTAAATAAGATTTAAAATCGGTTATAATTTTACCCTTTACTGCATGATGAATGTATTTTGTTAAATTGTCTAATACAAAGCTTTGTGCTTTTCTATATCCCCCATCTATATATATAGCTGCTATAATAGCTTCAACAGCATCAGCTAAAATAGATTTTCTCTCTCTACCACCTGAAGCTTCTTCGCCTTTTCCTAATAGTAAATATTTACCTATGTTTAATTCACCGGCTACAACACTTAAAGTATCTTCGCAAACTACTTGTGATCTTAACTTAGTTAAATCTCCCTCAGGATAATCCGGAAATTTATCAAATATATATCTACTTACTGTTATACTAAGTACAGCATCTCCTAAAAACTCTAATCTTTCGTTATTAACTTTATTATATGATTTATCTTCATTAGAATAAGAACTATGAGTTAGAGATTTTTCTAGAATTTCAATATTGTTGAATTTATAATTTATAATTTTTTCAAATTCATTTAAATCATTTATATCTATTATCATTTTGCCTCCGGTCTTAGACATTATAACTATTTATTACACTTATGAATCATTTCATAAATTTAATAAATAACTATAATAATCATTATTATTAATCTAAGGACGCATTGCTGCGTCCCTCTAATTTCATATTATATGTTAGTATTATTAATTTATTTCTTCTAAATAATTTACTATATCCCCCACTGTTTTGATTTGTTCAATACTTTCATCATCGATTTCAATATTAAATTCATCTTCCAAGGCCATAACTAATTCAAATAATGTTATTGAATCTGCATCCAAATCATCTGCAAAAGAAGTTTCCATTGTAATGTCAGCTTCATCTATGCCAACCTTATCAGCTACAATTTCTCTAATTCTTTCAAACATATCAATCACCTCCTCATAATGCTTTCTTGAATTAATCCATTTACATTGTTTTCATAACATATTTTAGCTTGACGTATAGCATTTTTAAATGCTATTTCATCTGAGCTACCATGAGCTTTAATTACTATTTCTTTAACACCAAGTATTGGGGCTCCACCATGTTCAGAATAGTCAAATTTATTTTTAAAATCTTTTAAAGCAGGTTTAATTAATGCAGCGCCAACTTTTGATCTTGTGGATGATAATAGTGCAGTTTTTAATCCCTTCATCAATTCTAATACAGCGCCTTCAAGAGTTTTCAATATCATATTTCCAACAAAACCGTCACAAACTATTATATCCGCTTTCCCTTGAAGTATGTCCCTTGCTTCCATATTTCCTATGAAATTTAAAGGTAATGAAGTGTTTTCTAATAAACCATATGTATCAACAGTTAACTTGTCACCTTTTGCTTTTTCTGAACCAATGTTTGCTAATGCTATTCTTGGAGACTCAATGTTTAACACCTGTTTTAAATAAATATCTCCCATAATAGCAAAATCATATAAAAACTCAGGTTTAGAATCAACATTTGCTCCTGAATCAATTAATAAAGTGAATCCACCGTACATTGTAGGTATCAACGCTCCTAAAGCAGGTCTCTCTATACCGTTTATACGACCCACAATTAAAGTAGCCCCGCCTAGTAAAGCTCCGGTACTTCCTGCTGACACTATCGCTTCAGCTTGCTTTTCTTTAACTGTATTCAGTGCTTTTACCAATGATGAATCTTTTTTTCTTCTTAATGCCATTACAGGTTTATCATCATTTGTGATAACTTCTTCAGCATTAATTATTTCTATATTGTTAAAATTAGACGTATTCTTTTCTACTATAGCTTTAATTTCATTTTCTTTCCCATATAATAAAATACCCACATTGTATTCATCTCTTGCATGTATACTTCCCTTAACAATTAGCTCAGGAGCATTATCTCCTCCCATAGCATCTATAGCGATCTTCATTATTACACCTCTTTTAATTATTCTGATAAAGCATAGAAGCTTCAGTATGTGCAGGTTTTCACATAAAATTAGTATAACGTAGATACATTATATTTGCAATAAAAAAATAGTGCTTTTGCACTACTTTTTACAATAAAATAATTCCTATTATTCTACGCTAATAACTTCCTTGCCGTCATAATATCCGCATGCTGCACAAACTCTATGAGGAAGCTTTGTTTCGTGACATTGTGGACACTCAATAACATTTGGAATTGTTAATCTTGATTTAGCTGATCTTCTTCTATCTCTTCTTGCTTTGGAAGTTTTTCTCTTAGGTACTGCCATTGTTACACCTCCTTAATTTTTTAACAGGTCTCTTAATTTATCAAATCGCGGATCTGTTAAATTATCTTCACATTTACATTTCTCACTATTTAAATTAACTCCGCAATTGGGGCATATGCCTTTGCAATCTTTTTTGCACAATGACTTCATAGGCATTGACAAATAAATTATTTGCTTAATGGTTTCCTGTAAATCAACACATCCGTCTGTAATCTTTAATTGAATTTCATCAGATTCACTTTCTTCATCTAATTGTTTAACTACATAAGCTTCAAATTTCGTTTCAACCTTATTGTTAAACTCATCTAAACATCTTGCACATTTATCTATAACAGTATATTCAACAGTGCCATTTAAAATAACACTCTCGTCCACCTTATAAAAATCGCCTATAAATGTAATGTTTTTATCAAGATGTGTTTTTAATAAAAAATCCTCATCATCTATAACAAAATTCTCATTTACTTTATAAGAAATCTGATCAGATGATAAAAATTTGTTTAATTTAATTAACATAATACCACCCTTTTTATTCGCAGAGTTAATTATATGAGAAAAGAAATATTTTGTCAAGCAATTTATTTTACAGTTTATTTGCTTGTAAGCATCTTTGTATCTCTTGCTATCATTAACTCTTCATTAGTAGGTATAACAAATACTTTTACTTTTGAATCTTCAGCAGATACGTCTACCTCTTTACCTCTAACATTGTTTTTCGTTAAATCTACTTTTACTCCAAGGAATTCTAAACCCTCACAAATTTGACATCTTGCAGGAGCAGAATTTTCACCAAGACCAGCAGTAAATATTAATACATCCAATCCACCCATTGCTGCTGCATATGAACCGATATATTTTCTAACAACGTAAGCAAATTTATCTAAAGCAAGCTGCGCTCTTTTATTTCCTTGCTCTGCTGCTTCTTCAATATCTCTAAAGTCACTTGATACTCCAGAGATTCCTAATACACCGGATTTTTTGTTCATTAGATTATCAACTTCTTCTGCTGTCATGTTTTTCTTGTTCATTAAAAAAGTAACTATTGCGGGGTCTATATCACCACATCTTGTTCCCATTGCAAGACCTTCAAGTGGAGTCATACCCATACTTGTATCAAAAGATTTTCCATCTTTTATAGCTGTTACGCTTGCTCCGTTTCCTAAATGGCAAGTAATTATTTTAGTTCCTTCTAAACTTTTGCCAAGCAACTGTCCAACTCTTTCTGAAACATATTTGTGTGAAGTTCCATGGAATCCATATCTTCTAATTCCCATTTCTTCATATAATTCATAAGGTAGCGGATATATGTATGCTTCTGCAGGCATTGTTTGATGAAAAGCTGTATCAAATACTCCTACCATTGGAACATTTGGCAACAATTCTTGACAAGCTTCTATACCAATGATATTAGGTGGGTTATGTAATGGTGCAAGATCAATACAATCCTTCATGGCATTTATAACTTCTTCAGTTATCATAACTGAGCCAGCAAATTTTTCTCCACCATGAACTACTCTGTGTCCAACTGCATCAACTTCACTTAAATCTTTGACAGCGCCATGATTTTCATCAACTAAAGCTTTTAATACAAGGTTAATAGCATCCTTGTGATTGTTCATAACTTCTTTAATTACTACTTTGTCTTGACCTGTTTTTTCGTGTTTCAAAACACTTCCTTCAATACCTATTCTTTCAACAAGACCTTTAGCTAAAACACTTTCATCGTTCATGTTGATAAACTGGTATTTTAACGATGAACTTCCGCAGTTTATTACTAGTACATTCATATTTCTCCTCCAAAGTTTATAAATATATATAAAATCTTAAAGATTTTAAAGACTTAGTTTAAACTATTCCTAATTATTTTGTCAATTTTACTTTTTTTATCATCTAAAATTAATACATCACAATTTCCTATCTTATAATCCCACAAATTAGTATCATCTGCAATATTTAAATATAAAAGTATCGATTGAATTACTCCAAAATGTGTAACTATCAATGAATTTTTCTGTATTTTATTTGTGAAAACAGAAACTCTATCTTTTATATCATCGTAGGACTCCCCTTCAGGAAATCTGTATTTATTTTTATTAAGTATCCAACTTTCTGATTCTTCTCTATGACTTTCTCTTATTTCATGCCACGTCATGTTTTCAAAAATCCCAAAATTAACTTCAATTAAACAATTTTCTATAATTATATCTTTTTCATTAATATTATTTACTTTGCTAATTATTTTAGCTGTATCCTTAGCTCTTTTTAAAGGGCTTGAATATATATAATCTATTTTATATGGTTTTAAAATGTTTCCTGTCTCATAAGCTTGTTGAATGCCTTTTTCTGAAAGTTCAACATCAGTTATACCGCTAAATCGATTTTGTAAATTTGCTTCTGATTCACCATGACGAACTAAGTATATCATAATTATCCCTTTATAAAAAGTGTTAACAACATAAATATTATTTGGCTTATTTCTAATATAAAACCACACGTATCACCTGTCATGCCGCCTATTTTATCTTCAATTTTACATGATACAAAATAGGATACCATTAATGTTGCAAATATTGAAGTTAAATATACCAATTTATAAGGTATTAATATTATAAATAACAAAACAATTAATATGTTTATTATTACTACATTTTTATTAATTGATTCAATAAATAGTGTACCCATTCCTTTTGTACTCTTAGCATATTTTTTATTCCATGATGTTATAATAACACTTAAACGTCCAACAACAGGCATCATGAATACAGTGTAGATATTTGCATAAGAAAATAAAATTATCTGAGAAAATACAACAATAATTAGACTCAATACACCAAATGTGCCTATGTGAGAATCGCTCATTATTTCAAATATGCGCTCCCCTGTTCTACCGGAATATATACCGTCTGATGTATCAGCGGTGCCGTCCAAATGTATACCACCAGTTATAATTATATATCCTATAGTTAAAATGAGGCCTTTTATCAGCGGTATATAAATATTGTTAAAAATTAAATATACTATTGCTAAAAAAAGTCCTATTACAGCACCCATAAGTGAATATAGGCATAGGCTCTTTAAATAACTATCTTCATCATATTCAATTTTATTACCAACAGGTATCCTCGTAAAAAAAGATATAAGAATTAGAAATCCTTTTGCCAATTTATCATTTCCCCTTTGTGCTTAAGCTTTATAGGTATTCCTGATAAAACAAAATACATAAAATCTGCTGATAAAGTGATTTTTTGGTTTATCCTACCACTAATATCTCTGAAATAATTTCCCATATAGTAAGGGGGTACAACACCCATACCTGTTTCATTTGAAACAATTATTAACCTTTTATTATTATTCTTACAAACATTTATTAATGAGAAAATTTCATTAGTTATATTTTTTTCTAAACTGTCTACTTCTTCAGGATTACATGTGTCAAAATTAATTTTACTGTCAAACATATAGTTTCCTATTAAAGTAGTCATACAATCTACTAACACAACTTCATTGTCTACAAATTCTTTATATTCAATCAGTCTATAAAAATTTGAGTACATTTCTATTGTACTCCATGTATTAGGACGTTGTTCTCTATGTTTTTTTACTCTTTCAGCCATAGCTTCATCAGTAACTACTGCAGTTGCAAGATACAACACTTTGTCGCCATATTCTTTTGCTTTTAATTCTGCATATGTACTTTTTCCGCTTCTTGCTCCGCCTACTATAAAAGTTAAACTCATACTATCACCATTTGCTAATTATTTACCATAACCTTGTATATTATATCATATCTGAGCCGAGTGCAGCGCAAGCTAAGCTTGCATTGCCGAGGCGATGGTATGATATATGTAGTATATCACTGTTAAATAAAAAATAAAAGTAAAATTTATTATTAAATCAATCAAAGAAGCTGAGCATCGTTCTAAAGCTCAGCTTCTTTGTGTACAGTCCTCTCACTGACTAATCTTGATATTCAGGGATAGAAGGCTTTTCTGACTGGCTCTCATTACCTTCCTTATTTCCCTCACCTTCCTTTTTCTTCTTTTCTATTTCTAAGTTTTTATTAGAACCGCTAAACTGATGGAAGTATGCATCAACCGCTGCGTTATAACCATTAGAAAATCCACTAAAGCCGTTGGCAACTGTACTATTTACATCTACGCCAAATAGCTTGACTTTAGGAAGTTGGTCAATTATTTTGTCCAAGGCTTTATCCGATAGCTCTTTTCGATCAACCTCAGCTCCATCACCTGTACCATCATTAAGATCATTTAATTCCTCGTTCAAATTATCTACAAATTCCTCAGCCTCTTTAAGTTTCTTAGATATACTATTAATTGAATTTATATCTCCTAAAAATTCAGCAAGTGTTTTACCTACACTGAGCGCAAATACTTTACCTTGAGCAACTATTTTTGCTACATCTTGAGTTTTTAAGCTCATAAAGGATACAGACCATACTGATACATTAATACCAAGCCATGTTCCTTTAATAAACTCTATCGTTCCTTCTTTTAAAAATGATGTGTTTATAAAATAATCTGCACCGTGATACCCGTTGTCAAATACCGATATAACTTCATAGCTGCTTGGGTCCATTTCTAACCATGCATAACGCTCCTTACCTGATATAAGTGTTGGTTTTGATTGCACAAACAAATGCTTTTTATTCTCCTTTACTGCTTTCAATAGAGTTTTCGGATAAATATTTTCTTTTTCAAGTTCTTCTGCCATAAAATCTCTACCTTCACTAATTACTGGAATTGCAAATATTTCAGTGCCCTTTGGTGCATTTAACCACACATCCAAATATCCTGTTCCAAGGCCATCAGGTAGCAGCCATGATTCAAGATTTGACTGATAAAACCCATTTAATAAAGAATACGCCTTATTAAGGTCGTCATCACCTGAGTGAATTTCATTAAAAGGCTGAAGCAAATTAACCCATGTAGTGAGATCACCCTTGCTGTCAAGCTCTGAGGATATAACTATACATCGAGGCCTATTTAAACGACCAAGAACTAAGTTAGTGTCTTGTGTAAAATCAGTATCAAACATTGTTTGACCAGAAATCAAATTGAACAAAATGTTTCGGTTATACCATTTTGCAATTGTAAATGGTTCTGGATTTTTAGCTGAATCCTGCATCTTTGACGATGCTTCACGAAGTGCAGATGCTGCTTTTTTAGGTAAATCAGGGAGATTTATGCATATGGTTAAAAGTAGGTTTTCTAACTTTTGACCTTCAGCAAGTGTCACTGTATGAGTATATATTTCTCCCGGAATTTTAAATTCAGCTCTTATTTCATAAATATTTTTAAAATTCTGCAGAGTATTCTGTCCTACAACAACTTCATTTGGCGTTGTTATAATTGCACTATAACCAGTCTTACCGTCTCCGGTAACAGGTGCAAAACCAAGATCTATTGGATCCAAGCTAAGAGTATCTAGCGGAATGCTTTTTTCCAACATTAAAAGCTCAACATTTGAAGAACTGTCCTCAGCTCCTCCTAATGCACTTCCGATACCACCTGATAC
>JAEZGU010000012.1 GCA_023416855.1 Bacillota bacterium | reverse complement strand
TGGCAGTATTATTTTGAAAATGGCAGTAAGGAAGCTGTCCTTTCCGCATTAGAATATTAACAAAATCACGACGGTGGGTTTGGACATGCCCTTGAAGCAGATAGCTGGAATCCAAATTCATCACCATATACAACATTGAGGGCAATAAATATTTTAAATGGAATTGACTTTAATGACATGAAACATCCCATAATGCAAGGAGTATTTAAGTTTCTCGAAAGTGGCGTTTATTGTTCCGAAAACGGCTGGAATTTCAATATTCCGTCCAATGATGACTATGCTCACGCACCTTGGTGGACTTACAACAAGGAAGAGAATGCTTTTGAGGGCATAGGAGTAACAGCAGGGATAATTAGTTTCATATTTATAAATGCCGATAGGAATTCGGAAATATTTAAAAAAGCTCTAAAACTTTCTGATATTATAATCGCTAAGCTAAACACAGCTGATAAATTTGGAGAAATGGGTATAGGAGGATATTGTGTTTTGCTTGATGCTATGGCGCGAGCGGGTTTGACATCTCGTTTCGACCACAGTTCTCTTACGGTAAAGGTAAAAAAGCTTGTATATGATTCTATAGAAAGAGATACATCAAAATGGGTTTATTATACTCGGAGACCTTCTGATTATATAAATTCTCCTGAAAGCATCTTTTATAAGGATAATGAGGACATTGTAACAAAAGAGCTGGATTATCTCATCGATACAAGGCTCCAAAATGGCGTTTGGAATATTACATGGAGCTGGTTTGAAAACTATGAGAAATATGCGAAAGAATTCGCTATAAGTGAAAATTGGTGGAAGACAAGTGTTGCAATGGACAAAATTATTTTTCTAAAAAACTTTGGCAGGCTTGATAAATTTTGAAGTGAAAATGTGTTTTCCAATAATAACATAAGTTACAATTGAATTGTAGCTTATGTTATTATTTTTATATATTCGGTTTTACCTCATCAATACATTTAAGGGATGAATATGAATGATAGATAAAAGTTTATTTCATAAATTCATAGCTAGCTATTTCGGTTCTGAGATTAACATGGAATTTATAGGGCATGCGGATTTAGGGAGAAATAATGTGTATCTGCTAACCGATAAAAATCAGGTGTTAAAAACTTATAGGGATAAAAGGCGTTGGGCAGCTGAAGTGGCTTCGTTAAAGTTTTTGCAAAACAGAGGATTATTTGTTCCCCAATTAGTCGATTACGGAACGTTTCAGGATAATTTATGCTGGCTGATAATGAATAAATTAGAAGGACTAAAGTTGTCTGAAATTCTTGATCAAATTAGTTTGGATCAACGTAAAGAATTACTTTACCATATGGGTCATACATTAGCGGATTTCCACCAAAAGTGCAAGGTCAACCAATTTGGAGAATGGGATGAAAACATGAATAAAACACACAATTGGTTGACTTTTGCAGAATTTGAAACCGAGCAAAACAGAAAAAGGGGCAAAGAACTCCTTGAAAGGAATCTCCCGGAAAACAACTTATTTAAATTAGGGTACTCAAAGATGCTCACGCTTGAAGATTCTTTATTTTCTGTGAACTCATTCGCCTTGTGTCATAACGATTTTAGCGAAAGAAATATTTTAGTTAATAAATCAGGTAATGATATACAGATAGTTGGCATTATAGATTTCGAGTTGAGCTATCCAAGTGATGCAGAAGCTGATCTGACCAAAATGGTTTTAAAAAATTACTTTAGCAAAGATATTAACCAATTCATTATGGGTTATCAGAACAAATTAAAGTTAACTGAAGACTTTAGCAGTAAGCAAGAGTATTACTTAATAGCTCTGTCCTTAGATATTTGTTGCTGGGCTCGAGAAAACGCTTATGATTTTTACCAGGAAGCAGTAGCTGTATTGGAACAATTGGTATAATGATAAAAACAAGGCTCCAGCAATTTAGCTGAGGCCTTGTTTTTATCATTATACCAATATGGATCTGTTATCTCTTCTGTAAATTCCTCCGTACATGCTGACCCACCATCATAAGGTTCCGGTGATTGAACCAATCTCATGCAAATGGCATGAAGAATCTTCTATTTCACTTTATTTGTCAAATAAATATTTCGTTTTTTAGAATTTTCAAAAAAATTCCAAAAAATTTTAAAAATATCTGGATTAATTTATAAAAATATCATATAATGGAATAAAATGTAATAGGTGGTGGTTAAATGTTAAGTAAAATCACTAGAAAGATTACAAATGAAATTCTAGAAACTGTTCCCGGGATTTCAGAAGAAAAGGCAGAAGAAATTGATTATGGACTTTATATGGCCTTTTCAGACGGCCTCAAACTCATGGCTGTATTGTTTACGTCATTATTTTTGGGTCAGATACAATACGCTATTATTGCAGTAATAGTTTTTTCTCTGAATAAATCTTATTTTGGCGGTGTTCATGCCAAAACTCAATTAGGTTGTGTAATTACACATTTTACAATAATATTGGGAACAATTTTTATTTCTAAGTTAATAACTTTAGAATACCTGTTTATAATATTGTTTTTTGTGTCAGGTATACTGATATATTTGTACGCACCGGCAGATTTAATATCAAAACCGATAATTACAGAAAAAAGACGAAGAGAATTAAGAGTCAAGGGAAGTATATTATTTTTGGTTTGGACTTTAGCAAGCTTTTTTGTACCTGGTGTATATGCAAATATCATATCGATAATGACATTAATTTCAGCAGTAAATATTACACCGATGGTGTATAAAATAACGAAAAATCGAAAGGGTGGGGTATTAACATGAAAAGATCCAAAATTAAACTAGTAGTTCTAACTATACTGGCGACGGTCGGTATTGTGGCATCAACCGCATCTGCAGGGGCTTGTTGGTTTTTTACATACTATCAGAGGGAGTGCCCCAAATCATTACTCAAATAAAAGTGAAATAAAAAAAGGCTATACGCCTTTTTTTATTTGTAAGGATTGATTAAATAACATATTTTCATTATCAAATACAAAAGAGTTCATTATATCACTGTATTTCTTAAGTATCTTATCAACTATGCTTAATCCATGTCCTCTGCCGTCACCCTTTGTTGAATATCCTTCAATTCTAATCTTTTCAATATCCGGAACAGCTCCGCAGCTGTTTATGATTTCAATTTTTATAATAGAGTCGCTGTTAGCTAGTGATATCTCAACCGTTTTATTTTCACTATCAGTTGCAGCCTCAATAGCATTATCAAGATATATTCCGAGAACCTCACATAACTCAGATATTTTTACATTTGGTATTGAATCGATTTCTCCAGAAGATTTTACGACAAACTTAACACCATTTTTACTTGCAAGATCTTTTTTAGATGAGATTAATCCAAACAATCCTGCATTTTTTATATTGAGTACTGAATTGTCTAAAAAATCGTCCCCGGTATTAACCAATTCGCTGATGTATGCACCTGCCTGCTCATATTTGTTCATTTTCAGCATTGCAGCAATAACTGTAAGGTGATTTGCCTGATCGTGTTTAAAGCGTCTGAGATCTTGTATAACCATGCCAAGTGATTCATTATAAAAGGCCTGCTGTTTTTGTTCTTCAGCTCGTAATTCATATTTTTGGAATTTATTAATATACCAGATTGAGGTTATCAAATATATCAGAGTCGAAACAAAAATACATAAAACTGATACAAAGTCAATATGAGAAATATAATGTACACTTGTTAATGACACGATGACAAATAATGAAACCGCAAGTAAGAAAACAACAGATTTTAAATTCTTTATTCTTCCAAGAAGCTTTGTCAGGGGAGTAAGTAAAATTATACCTGCTGCAATTATGTATATAAAAATGTTAACCAAGATAAACAGACATATGTTTTTTGAGACCAATTCTGGTGATACATCAAAAGTGAAAAGCATAAGAATCAGCGGGGCTACAGCATTTCCCAAACCAACTCCCAAGATGACAATTATGAAGGATAAAAAGGCCTTAAGAATACTTACTTTCAAGAATATTTTTATGCATAAAACACTTATAACAAGAAGCAAAAACGATTTAATAAAGTATAGTTCTTGGGGAATACTCACCTTGTCCATTAGATAGGTTGATAAAGCTCCATTAAAGAATCCAAAAAGTATAATAAAAACAGTAAATCTAATACCTGTCGTATTAACACCGAAATTTGATCTTAGAAAAATATATACCAGACAAGCAGTAACTATTGTAAAAAACGTATTAACTAACATTAACTGTATAAACACAAGTAAATCTCCCACCGTTTAAATTAGATATGGCTTACAGTACTTTTCCCTTTACCTGTTATTAATTGTAAAACATATATTATTATAATATATTAAATTCTCAAAAATTACAATATTCGGCATTAAATTTATGTTAAACCTATAAAATATGACAATTATTGCGAATTGTTAATGTTGACAATAAATATAAACAAAACTATAATATGTTTATATAATTAATAAACGAAATGGAGATTTAATATGTTAAATAACCTAGGCACTATGACTGTTGATGAAATAAAACAAGGATATACTTTTAATGATGACGACAGTTATATATGTAATATGTGTGGGAGAACCTTTCATAACGGAGAGGTATTTGAGTTTGAGGGAAGATATTTTGAGGCTTTTAAAATGATAAAAATTCATATAGCGTCAGAACATCATAATATGCTAGAAATACTTGCAAATTCAGATAAAAAGTATACCGGTATTACTGAAAATCAGAAGGAATTGCTAAATATGATTTATAAAGGCATGTCTGATACTGAAATAGCTAAAACAACAGGGGTTGCAGCTACAACTATACGCCATCAAAAATATGTCTTCAGGGAAAAGGCAAAGCAGGCAAAGTTATATCTTGCCATATATGAACTGGCTGTAAAAGGTATGGATAATAGAACTACAAAAAAAATAAAGGAAGAAATAGTTGACATTCACGAGGGAGCTAAAATGATTGATGACAGATATATGACAACACAATCTGAAGAGGAAAAAATAATTGAATCTATGTTTTCCTCCTTAACGCCATTAAAATTAAAAGTTTTTTCAAGTAAGGAAAAAAAGAAAATCATTATTCTTAAAAAAATAGTTGAGCAGTTTGAAAAGGATAAGTATTACTCTGAAAAAGAAGTGAATTCCATATTGAAAAATATATATGACGATTTTGCGACATTGAGACGTTATCTAATAGAATATGGATTTATGGATCGGACAAGAGACTGCAAGGAATACTGGCTTAAATAAGATAAAATTATCTCTATTTTTCTGATTTAGTGTATTGAAATATAAAAAACATCAGTATATAATTATTATGTTAATAGAATATTCGTTAGGTGAGGTTCCTATACAGATATATGCTGCTGCCCGGAAACATCGAGAGATGCCAATGGGTCAACAGGTACTACCGAAATAAGGTTTTACTTAATGT
>JAEZGU010000011.1 GCA_023416855.1 Bacillota bacterium | reverse complement strand
AAGTAACACCATACAAGCATGACTTCCCGTTTTGCTTTTTTATAGTTTTCAGTTGATTTTTTGCTTATAGCCAATTCAAGTGATCTAATATCCTGCTGTAGTCTTTTTCTTTTCTTTTTGTTTAATTTTGGCTCTTTTTCTTCAATTTTAAGCTTTTCAAGATTGTCGGAGTCGGCTATAAGAAAGCCATACCTTTTATAAAAAAATAAACAATACAGAACTGCAAATATTATACTTGTAACGGTTGGTATAATAATTTGATACATTCTTTATTTCCCCCAATTGTGTATAATATTAACTGCCTTATAATAACATTGTACCAAACCAACTTTCTCAACTCTTATCGAATTTACTAGAGTTTAAACTCAAATACATTATTGTAGTCACGTGAGAAAGTTACCGTTAATCTTTTTTTAGTCAAATTATATATAGCTGACCATTGTTCATCCCCGGGGATTACATTACTTTTCAGTAATTCCAGTGCTCTGTTTTCAGAAATAGTTCCATTGCAATTTTTCAACTCGTTATCAATATTTTCATATCTATCTTTCCCGAAGCCCTCATGATTTGGATTATTGTATAAAGTAAAATTTGTAACAACTTGATAATTACTGTCTTTCCTTATAACCACCATTTCTCCATTGACAAACTCAATTACCGCAGCAGCCCCTGTTACATCTGCTACTATAAAATGCAACGGTGACGGACAGCAAAAGAAATTGTAATTCCCTGCAAGCTCTATGGCTTCATCAACAGATTTGGCCTTATTCAATAATAATCTCGGTAGTGTATAATCAAATATTGTGACTTTATTACTAGTGTTTGGATAGACAGCATTAACATCAGTCATAATTGAAACTGCTAGTCCGTGTTCATTAATTCCGTCGGCTGGACTATATGGAGCTGCCAATGTCAGCTTTGCGTCTTGATCCAATGTATCATATGTACTCTCGTCCCATTCCAGTTCGGCCATATTAACCAGAGCCATGGATTTATAATCGGGGCCTTCACTTAACCGGATAAGCATTGGAATTGCACATTCGCAATCCATATTTCGAGCTAGTATGATATCTCCTTCGTTATTCTTTGCTACAAATACTCCACAACCGAAATTTGTATAATTACTTTGTTTCTCCCCATCATCAATAACGGTCTCTAGAATATAACTGACGAATTCATCTATATTACGAGCACCCTTTTTCAGATATTCATTAAAATGATAGTTTCCATAATAATGCATTGAGTAAAACGGACGGCTGCTTACCCTTTCAATATCTGCCTTAATATTCTTTTCGATATTTTCTACTGTTTTCATATTTATCTCCATTATTCGGTTCATCTCCAGTCGTTACCATTTATGTGTTTTTAGCTCAAATAATTATAATTTATCTTACATATTTTGTCTATAATAATTCTTACATTGCGAGGTTGCTCCATACCATTCCTCTCTGACTTTCATGCTTTATAGCCAGGAGTATCATTAGCTAAAAAGGCTGATTTCGCAACCACGAAATCAGCCTTTTATATATATAATTTATTAAATTTAAAGGATTGTATTAATGTAAATACCTTTTACACTCTTCAACATTTTTTTGTTCAAACTGCAGAAGTTTGTTTGCAAGCTCCACTATATCACTGTCGGCATTATCGTATTCCTTAAGCTTTTTAGTCATTTCAATGATTCCCATTGTGCTTCCCTGAATCATCATTTGAGATATATGGGAAGCTGATTTATCTGCCAAGGTTTTCCAATCGATCATCACATTAGACGATGCCTTTGCAAAGGCACTTATATCTTTTGCGGCCTTGTTTCTCTCTTTTAGCTTTTCAGTGGCTGCAATGTTTATTTCTTCATACTCCTTCTTTTGTGAATCCAAGGTCTTTTTAAACTTTTCATCCTTTGTAATTTCCAGTAAATGCTGTATAGTTCCTATTCCCATTTCAGAATTCTGATGAATATAATTTAAGAGTTCTTCATTTCCATCCATAAAAAAGCACCTCCTAAAGATTATTATGCTCTTTATGTGGTTTAATATTTACTATATTTTTATATTTGTTTCCTTACAGTTTTATATTCATCCTTAAACTGAAAATATGGACAATTAACAAACGATTTTGTCAAAAACCGGCTCATTTCATCTTCATCTAAATTAATTTCACACTGGTAACAGCTAAATTCTTCATCATAGATATAACTAATGCAGCATTCACAATTTGTTTTGCCCTTCATATCTCTGCCTCCATTTGTATTAATTGCATACAATAAATATCTTAGCATTTTATGAGTCAGAACAGAAGGAGAATTTTTAATTCAAATTCTTTATATACGAGTAATCTTCTTCCTTTCTAGTAGGAAAACTATAATACTTGCTGCTTAGAGCTTTAAAATTCAGTCTTTTGGCAGAAGGCAGCAGATAGGCGGAAACCATGGAACCTTTAATTCTTTTTTTGTTGAGCTCTTCTATAATTCTGTTCCCTGTAGTTATGCCGATTCCATGACCAAAGTACATACCATTTTCCAGTAGAAAAACGTTCTCTCCCTGCCATTCAGGCTTCATGGGGTCAACATCAGGGTTTTTAAAGTATCTGCAATCTCCGGGAAGGTAGTCCGGTACCCTCATATAATCCACCAAGCCCATATTATAATCAAGGTGCTGCCAATTCATCAGATATATTTGAGAAAACATTCTGTTAAACAGCGCCTCCGGCAGTACATCAACAAGTGCCTTATAATATACTATGACCATAGCTGTAGCGCATTCTGTAGCAT
>JAEZGU010000185.1 GCA_023416855.1 Bacillota bacterium | reverse complement strand
TTGTTCAGGTTTTCAACCTTAAGAAGGTCTTCTCCTATTTTCACGTCCTCTTTAGGATAGGTGTTTGTAAGCTTTCGTCCGACCATAAGAGCAATTACTGCTTCAATGTCCAGCTCTTCCTTTGGATGGCTTTCAACGACTGTCCCATCTCTGAAGACAGTTATTTCATCAGCTATCTGGAAGATTTCATCCAGCTTGTGAGAAATATAAATAATACTTACGCCTCTGCTTTTTAATTCACGAATTTTCTTGAAGAGCTTTTCTACTTCCTTAAGGGTTATTGCTGATGTGGGCTCATCCATAATAATGATTTCCGAATTATAAGATACGGCTTTAATTATCTCCAGCATCTGTATATCCGAAACAGTCAGGTCTTTCAGAAGCGTTGTCGGAGAATAAGGCAGGTTTTCTTTCTTTAAAAGTTCGATTGTTCGCTTCCTTACCTCTTTCCAATCAACATTTCCGAATTTACCGATAGGTAAGTTACCTAAAAAGATATTTTCCTCTACAGTCATCTCAGGTACATAGTTCATTTCCTGAAATATCATAGATATCCCTAGACTCCTGGCTTGTATAGGATTAGATATCTTTACCGGTTTTTCGTCGATGAATATTTGCCCTCCATCAGGTTGATAAACTCCGTTAATGATTTTCATTAATGTGGATTTTCCCGCACCGTTCTCTCCGCTTAATACGTGGACAGACCCTTTTTTTACAGTAAAATCGATTTTATCAAGCGCCTTTACCCCTGGAAAGGATTTTTCAATTTGAGATACTCTAAGCTTAATGTTCTGGTTCATATCCTTCTCCCTGTAAAATACCCTGAATAGATTTGTATGAATAGATTAATGTTTGGTATCTTATACAAATATATACTTTTAATTGTATGTTTTTTAAAACACATTAATTGAATATATTTATATAAGACTTTTATAAATTACTTTTAATAAGATTATACAACGTTTTTATGCAAAGTCAATAAAAATTTTGAAAAAAAAACAGGATTTTTAGTAACTCTTTATAGCCGTAATCTTCCATTTTTAAGTAAATGTTGCGGAGTTCATGAGTATCAAGAACTTCAGCTCCTATTCCTATAGTGTTTAAAACAAAAAAGAGCATATAATCCCAAATAATAATTCAGGTTATATACTCTTATTTTTTAACTGTTTTGATAATTTATAAGCTGCTTACACTAATTACTAAATTTTAACAACAGTTATCTTTATGTTTACTCTATATGTTTTTAATGAATTCTTCTATATGAAGAAGTGCTGCACCTACTGCTGTTGTCTCTAACTTATATTTACATACGTCCAGATATGCCCCGTTGGGTTCGAAAGTATTAATTTTAGAAACCCTTTCCCTCAGTTCCTCAAGGTATTCATCCATATACGCGCCTGCATAACCACCAAGGATAACCTTGCAATCAAAAAGCATTCTAAGATTGTTGATGGCAACAACAAGATGCGAAACGTACTCTTCCCAAATACTCTGTTGAAGTTCTTTACCTTGTTTTAAGAGTTTAAAGAATTCGGCTATATTTCCATTTGTACTATCTGATAATATCTTAGCAGAACAGTATGCATCAACACATCCTTTTTGCCCGCAGTAACAAGTTTTCCCCCCAGGAACAATTGTCATGTGACCAAACTCTCCGCCTCTCTGATTTTGCCCATTGTATATATTCTTTCCGATTATTATTGATCCTCCAACCGAATTGTTGAGAGACAAATAAACAACGCTCTCATTTGTATTATACCCCCACATTTCGGCAAAACCCGCTGCATTAGCATCGTTACTGAAGGTACATTTATACGGGATAAACTCTTGAAAGGACTCTATATTACCCCTCTCAAAATCTATAACCTGGGCGTAACTCACACTACGGTCGTCATCCGATAGAATGGCCGGCAGTGCAATACCTACTCCCAGAATACTTTTGGAATCAATTTTGCTTTCAGAGACGAAATTGCTTACCAAATCACCGACACCTTTAAAGTACTCCTTTGAATTTTGAAAAGGAAATTGACTTCTCAGTGTTTTAATTACTTTGGCACTAAGATCTATTATGACAATACCCACATGGTTTTTTGTAATATCAAGTCCAATAGCATACTTTGCTGTGCTATTATAGGTAATTGCTTTTGCCTTACGTCCACCTGTAGACTCAAACTGTCCTGCCTCTATTACCAAGCCGCGCTCATTTAACTCCTTGATATTTTGAGTGACTGTGGGAAGACTCATGTTCAATTTGTAGGCAATCTCCTGAATCGAAATAGGATCCCTCATATACAAAAAATTATAGATGGCATTTCGATTTATCTTTTTAACTTCAATGCTATTTACTCTACCAGCAGCCATATTATCACCCAGTTTTATAAATGTCTTTTATTAATGTATTTATAATAATATATTTTATTAGATTATTCAATTAAAAGAATTAACAAAAGAGGAAGTAAAAAATTAATATATTTTCCAATAGATGTGATAAGAAAAATATTTACAGTTCATTACCTAATAATAATATACCATATATATACAACCGTCCATATTAATATATAAAAACATTGTATACATACAGTTATATTGTTTTAAAATAAATACATAAATGTTATAATTGGTGTAGAAACTAAATAACTTAATATATCAGAATCTTTGTTTAAAAAATTAGCCCTACGCGGAGGTTTATGCCATGTGTATTCGAAATCGCCTGCTAGCATTAATTTTTAGAATTCTGTTTTTAATTGGATGTGGTACAGGACTTTACCTCAACTCCGGACTTCCAAGCGGAAAGCCTGCTCCTTACATGCTGATTTTTTATACAATCCAGAGTAATGTCTTATGTTTTATTTTCTTTCTACTTCTTGTTATCAGGACTTTCATTGACTTAAAAAACAAAGGTATCAGGGGCACAACTGTTTTTCTGCCT
>JAEZGU010000179.1 GCA_023416855.1 Bacillota bacterium | reverse complement strand
GGTCTTGATACAGCAATAAATTTACAAAGCTGTAATAATTTTTTCGGTTAATGCCAATTAGGAAGATCTATAACTGCATCTGTACCGGTAATAAAATAGAATTCTGTATTTGGGTACATTTCTTTAAATTGTTTTAGAGTATCTAAAGTATAACTTTTATCTGTCCTTTTTACCTCTATATCAGAAACTATAAATTTATCATTTGACATTGTTGCAAGCTGAGTCATTATAAATCTGTCCCAAGGTGTCGTTTTTAAACCATTTTTATGAGGAGGATTACCTGCAGGAACAAAAATAATTTCATCAAAATTATATATATTTAGTACCTCATTAGCCACTACCAAATGTCCTTGGTGAATAGGGTTAAATGAACCTCCCATAATACCAACCTTTTTACTTATCATAAAAGTTCCTCTTATCCTTAAAATATGTTCATATAATTAAACAATACTAATTTTCCTATTGAAACACCTAATATCCCTGAAAAAATATAAGGAAAATATAATTTAAGCTTGCTGTTTTTTACTATATTAATTCTTTCAATTAAGCTTTCCTTACCTTCATAATAACCCTTCATAAATCCTGTATAAGAAACTATCAAAATAAATATGCCAAGTGTTAAAACAGGAACAACCGCTAATAAATAATATCCATCAATACATAATGCTACTGATAATGAAATAAACAATGGTGTTAAAACAACTTGTGTAAAAGAGTCTCCTAATCCAGCAGCAATTCCCATCATTCCTTTTTTAACAAAGCTAATATTGTTGTTTCCTTCTTTATTTATAGATATTTGTTCTTCTTGAGAAATAATATATCCAAGTATTGGTGTACCCATATTAGGTTCAGTGTTAAAAAATTCGCTGTGTCTATGAATACCTTCTACTATATCATTCTTATTATTATATAACTTCTTAAAAATATTTTTCATACTGTGAGCAAATGCCAAACCCTGCAATCTCTCATAACTGTAACAAGAATGAGAAAAATTTGCCCAAATAAGCCATGAATAAAACAAATCTTTTTTTTCTAAAATTTGAACATTTGATTTTCGATACCTTATATTAATAAAGTTTTTATCTGTGAAAAAGAATAAAAACAATAATACAATCAAAACAATTACATATGATGGAATATTAAAAAATAATGTAATTAAAAGTGATACACAAAAAATAAAAATATATTTTTTGTTCTTTAATTTAATTATTAAGCTACAAGAAGCATAGATTATCAAAGCAAAACCTATAATAAACAAAATTCTATCAATGCTTAATATAACCGTTCCTAATGATTTCATTATAATAAGAGCTACGGCAATAATCGCAGTGCTCATGATATATAACAATAGCTGCGGTAAAAAACCGTTATAAAAACTTATCTCAGGATTATTGCCCTTTTCATACTCACTTTCAAATTTTTTCACAAAAATAGAATTAATATTTAAACGATACTTCCAAATTAGAATTCCTAAAAAACCAAATGGATAAGCAACTGCCGCTGATGCGATTATATCTAATTTCATAGTTATACAAGCAACAGCAGCAATAATAGCAGTAAGGCATTGATCTCCTTTAAACGAACCTCCTGTCGAAACAAAGTTCATGTAAATTAAGTTGACAATTGCCCCAGCTGTCATACCAATTGCTGGATTTCCAAGAATTAAACCCGTTAACAATCCTGAAATTATAGGTCTGTATAATGTAAAATAACCAATACCAAAAGATAGTGCTGTACTACTTCCCCAATAATACATTACACTAATTAAAAAATATTGCAAATAACTCATTTATTTACCTATCCATTTTATTTCTTTATCATTTGGAAGCATTTTAATTTCAACCTCAATTTTCTCAGATATACTCGTAAGTATATTCATCTCATCATCGCTTAAAAAAACAGAATTTGAATATTTGCTTCTTTTAGAATTGCTTCCAAGGTTACCAATATTAACTTTGTTCAATTCAATATTTAATTCTAAAAGTTTTACTATGTATGTGATATCTTTTATTAAAATTAAAATATTTGTTCCTGTATTTTCTCCTTTTAAATAATTAGCTGCTTCTTCGACGGTGAATATGTTAACTGTAACATTTTCCGGTTCAGCATTTTTAATTAAAAGCGACATAAATTCGTCATGTGCTAATTCATCATCTACTACTACAACTTCATTTACCTTAAGATAAGGTATCCAGGATACAACCACCTGCCCATGAAGCAGACGATCATCTACCCTTGTTAAAACAACTTTTTTCATTATTCCTCCACTAATCAGCTAAAAACTTCTCATTAACGAAGACTATGCTTTTTTTACGATTCTTTATTATCTTTTCTGCTATTTCTTCTAAGCTATATGTATCTCTGTTAACAGCTATATCGATAAATAACGGAAAATTAATTCCTGTTATATGATAGAAATTTCCATTTTTATACACTCTATTAACTGCATTGAAAGGGCTTCCACCATACATATCCGTAAAAATAATCAACTCATCCTCTGATAAACGTTCAACTGCGTCTTCTACTTTATTTAAAAGATCTTCAAAACTATCCCCTTGTTCAAAAGATATACTTTCTGCATTTTCAATATTTCCTATAATTAATTCTGAACTTCTTAATAATTCCCTTCCAAAATTTCCATGTGTTACAAGTAATAAATTTATCATAACTCAATCTCCCCTTAAAAATTATTATCACATAACAATGTAAGTATTAAAGAATCTACTTTAAGTAATGTTAAAAATAATTATTTCATACTTCTATTTTAAATGATGTTGTGAAATTAGTAAAGAAACATTTAATATTTTAATTCACTAATAAGATTTTAATACGTATATTAATTATAAGAAATTTTATATATGGAGGATTATATGATTTATTCAAATGATAGAAATAACTTACCACATTATGATTCAATGCCATACAATTGTAACCCGTACGTTTCATATATGTCAATGAATAATCAAATGCCAACCAGTCCAATGCCGGGTGGCTTTATGCTGCCTGATACTGCATTGCCTGACGGAGATATACCTGCAATACCTTTATCACCAGAAGATTTTGATATTTTCCAAGGAATTCCAAGGTTCCCAATACCCAATGTACCTGGGCTACCTCAATTGCCTGGTATGCCGACAAATGGTATGCCACAAATGCCTGATATGCCTCAAATGCCCGGAATGCCAC
>JAEZGU010000182.1 GCA_023416855.1 Bacillota bacterium | reverse complement strand
AACCAATAGCTCCTAATACTGTTGATAGTACATTCGCTTTAATTCTATTTTTATTAATATCAATACCTGATGCTTGAGCAAATCTTGGATTAATACCACCTGCTGAAATAGCAATACCCGATTTAGATCTAAAATATAGCCATACTATAACACAGCATAGGAAAAACACAAGTAACATACCTGTTGGAATGATTATTCCTTTTTCTCCACCTATTGTAAATCTCCATAAATTACTTAATATATGAGCTCCTTCAACAGCATCAAGCTGAATGGTTTCTCTAAGACCCTTGCCCATGAACCAATTCATTTTATTGTTTGTAAATGGAATCATAAGCCAAGCAAGACACATAAATGCTGAGATTGAGAAACCTGTATAAGTTGCAATTGTCATTTCAGAACCCTTTACAGCATTTAATAATTTTCCATATAAATATCCTACTATGACAGCAAATATAATTGATAAAATTAGTGATACTCCTAACCATGCGAAACCCATAAAATTAAATTCTATCGCCCAAACCATTGCAAAAAGTCCGCATACTATACCTATAGGCAATGCAAAGTTAGGACCAGTTCCTGATTGAATTGAAGGTACCATGGCAAGTACTAAAATACCATTCATACCGGCTCTTTTTATAGTATCACTTATAAGTGTATTCATAGAAATACCTAAAGCACCTCCGGTAATCAATAGTATTATCCAGAAAACACCTATAATTAAAGTAGGTAATCCTATTTTATTAACTATATCTTTAAAATTTGATTTTTTATTTTCTTTTGCTTCAACCATTATGATTCACTCCCTTCAACATGACGTTGGCTTCCGGACATCATCAAACCAAATTGAGCATCTTCTGCGTCAGGTGAAAGTACACCTTCAACCTTACCTTCGCATATGATTACAATTCTGTCGCATATACTTCTAAGTTCGGCTAACTCAGAAGAAGTCATAACGATTGTCATTCCATATTCTTCATTTAACTTCTTTAATAAATCTAACACTAATTTTTTAGCACCTATATCAATACCTCTTGTTGGTTCAGAAACTAAAAGAAGTGTAGGGTTTAGTGTAAGTGCTCTGGCTACGCATACTTTTTGTTGGTTACCACCACTTAAGCTTCCTGCTTTTTGCAATGGTGAAGTACATCTAATATCAAGGTCTGATATCATTTTTTTTGCGTGGCTTCTTATTTTTGCTGAATCTTTAAACTTAAACGGTCCATATATTGAAAGGAAATCATCTCTAATCTGCATAGCAGAAAATGCAATATTTCCTTCAATTGATTCATCAAGAAGTAATCCAACACCTTTTCTGTCTTCACTTACGAAAGCAAGTCCTGATTGGATTGCAGCTTTTGGATCATTAAGTGCCAAGCTTTTTCCGTTAAATATTACTTCACCACTTGAAGGGTAAATACCCATAAGACCATTTGCAAGTCCAAGTTTACCTTGTCCTGCTAAACCACCTATGCCTACAATTTCACCCTTTTTAACGTCCAAATTAATTCCTTTTACTTTTTCACCAGGCATTGCAACATGCAAATCTTTTATACTCAATATAGTTTCATCACTGACAACTTGTTCGGATTTTTCGCTTCTGTCTATTGTAATTTTTCTTCCAACCATTAATTGAGCAATTTCAACTGCGCTTGTATCTTTTACATCCTTAGTTGCTACATGCTCGCCATCTCTTAAAATAGTTACTTTATCTGCTACATCTATTATTTCATCTAATCTATGACTAATAAATATGATTCCGATTCCTTTTTGCGCTAACTTCTTTATAGCATTAAGTAAGTTTTTAGCTTCAGCTTCTGCTAATACTGCAGTAGGCTCATCAAATACCAATATTTTTATACCTGTTTTATCAATTTCACGTGCAATTTCTATGAACTGCATATGGCCAACAGGCAGACCTGCAACAGGCAAATATTCATCAATGTCCATATCAAGAACATCAAGTGCCTTTCTTGCATCCTCATTCATTTTCTTTACATTTAATGATTCCAATCTTTTGCCTAACACTGTGCTCACAACGTTTGGCTTTGTTATTTCTCTGTTTAATTTAATATTTTCAGTGATTGTAAAACCGGGAATAAGCATAAATTCTTGATGCACCATACCTATTCCAAATTCCATAGCATCATGAGGAGATTTTATATCTACCTCTTTTCCTTCAAGTTCTATTTTACCATCATATCCCCCTGTAGTATGGATAACAGGCATTCCAAAAAGAATGTTCATCAATGTTGATTTTCCTGCACCATTTTCTCCAATTAGGGCTAAGATTTCACCTTTGTTTAGCTCGATATTTATATCTTTTAATACTCTATTACCTGAGTATTCCTTTGAAACGTTTTTTAAGCTTAGAAGGCTGCTCATTTTTACCTCCTTAAATAGATTTTTTCATGAAAAAGAATGTAACGGAAGTTCTAAATCGAAATTCCGAAACATCCTTAATTCCAATTAATTATTTATTAATTATTAATTCTTTATTAGTTTAAATGTTCTTCTCCATAAGTTAAGAAGTCCATCATTATCAATCTGTATGTTGGGAATGTTGTACCATTTTCTTCATAAGTAGTAGTTGAAACTGATATTCCATTAGCATATTCAGTCATCAATTGTTCTAATACTGGTACATCAAGTTCGTCGCCAACTTCACCGTTTATCCATTTGATTGCATATTCGCCTGCTGCTACAGTGTTCATCATAGCTACAGGTACTGGCCATGTTGAGAATCTTCCAAGAACGCCTTTTTCATTAAGTTTCTTAGCTGTTTCGCTTATAACATTAGCCATAGCATCAACAGAGTATCCTGAAGCTTCAATACCAAGTGCTGATGGGAATCCATGATATGGTGATGGACAACATGGTTGTGGATATATAGCTCCTGCATCAACGCTTGCTTTGATTAATGGAGTTTGCATAGCACAGTTTGTTGAGAAGAACGCTGTATCTTTACCATATTTTTCTACCATTTTTGGTACGTCTTCAAGTATAAATTGTTGTGCGCCCGGTACACCAGCATCACCTGTTGGGTCTGGAGCTGTAGCATCAACAAAATCTAAACCGATTTCTTCACATTTTGCTTTCATTAAGTCTCTTCTTGATGAAAGTAAAACTATTGACATATGTCTTGGGAAAGAATAATGTACTAAAGTTTTTGCACCTAATTTTTGTGCTTGAACTGGAATATTGTTACCCATTCCTAATTCGTCAGCTTGTAAAATTAAGTTTGCTCTTGCTGCAACGTCAGGAGGATTTTCCTGTGGTTGGCAATAAGCAATAAATAAGTCATCACGAGTTTCTAATAATTTATCAACTGCAGCATTTGTTCCTGGAACAGCTTGATTAACTATTAATGCTTTAATTTCAGGGTCAGAACCAAGTTTAGTTACTATACTAATCATTTGTTCTTGTTCTGTCATGAAGTTATCTGGCCACAATACGTGAACAACCTTATCTTCTCCATATTTTTCAACTAATTCTTGTGCTGAACGATACTCTTCTTCATTTTGTGAAAGAGTATTTGTTACAACAGCTATTTTTCCTTCGAATGCTCCTGCATTAGCAACTGGTGCTGGCGCTGGCGCTGGTGTTTCACCTTGTGGTGCTTCTGGTGCTGGTGCTGGTGCTGGCGCTGGTGTATCTGCAGGTTTGCCACATGCAGCTAAACTAAACACCATCATAAGCACTAACAAAATACTTATAACTTTTTTCATTTAGTCCCTCCTAATTAAATAAAAACTTTACCTTTTTTTATTATAATTGAATATATATTAATTGTCAAATAATAAATGTAATTACTTCATTTTCCGTGTTTTGTAATTCGAGAATTTGTTGAATGAAAATGAAAACGATTATTTATGAATTATATTAATTTTTATAAAATTGTACACGTTTTCTTATTAACAAACTACGTTGCAGGTTGTATAAAAGCCACTTTCTAATAATATGTAATGTTCTTTAATACTATATTTTTTTAAATAGGATTTTAATAATTATTAATATTCTTGTATATAGTTTTTGTAAAAAAAAGGGAGGTTACCCTCCATTTTCTATTTTAATGTATCTAAGAACTTTTTCATTTTCTTTTTTTGTTCAGGTGTTAAGAACATTTCAAAATTTTTTAAATCTTGAATTTTTTTATTATACTCTTCTTCTCCATATTGTTCTCTTAATTTTTTACTCATGTTTTTTGCATCTCTTAAAATTTCATCCTCTGATTTTCCGTTATACTTTTCTTTAAACTCTTTAAATTGCTTATTATTAACAAAATCATTAAGATTTTTGTCATTGGCTACCTTCTTAAATTCTTGACTTTCAGTGATTTTATTTAATTCATTATCATCAAAACTTTTAAAAAATTTTGTCATCCAAATACCTCCATTCATATTACATAATATGCCAAAGGGGAAGTTTGATTACTATTTTATTTTATTATAAATTACTAAATATGTAACACATTTTAATCAATTGAATAAAATGTTATATTAATGCTCAGTAAGAAGGTGATATTATTCCTGTTCAAATACTTTTATATTTATTAGCAGCAAAATATATTTTTGGAGGCGGACAGCTACAGGGCATGGTTTCTAAGTTATCAGGAACATCTAAAAACTTAGCAGGTTCCTTGATGACAGATCCTCAAAAGATGGAAAACATAATCAGTATGGTTCGAACAGTTGCACCATTAACATCAACTCAAACCGTTACAAAAGTAAATACATATTTACCTATGTTTGAAAAAATGAGCACATTGCTTGGTATGTATTCTTTTTTAAACAGAGCTCAAACCTTTAAACCTATTCAACCTTTAAGTACAAATTCGCCGGCTGAGGCAGTTACTGCATTAATGAAAAACAGTAACATTAGCAAAATGCTTGCACAGCCTTTATTAGCAAACAATATGGATAAGATAATGGGTACAATGGCAATGAACATGATTAAAAACGGAAACTTCAATGATATAATTTCATCTATGGCAAATTCTGCAGGTTCTTCAGAAGATGGAAGCGGAGGCTTAGATATTAACGGATTAATGGAAACATTTATGCCTTTATTAAACAGCATGAGTGCAAATTCAAATAAAGATAATGAGGATAACCAAAAAGACTATAATGAACCTAAATTAAAAAACGAAATGATACTACCATATGATGAATCACAGGATAACGAGGAATTATATGAAAACAACAAAATAACTCACGAAGAAAAGCCAACCCCTAAAAATGAGTACGATAGATATTATAAAAATGACAGATATGAAAACCATGATAAGGTTTTAAATTACAACGACAACAAAAGCATGTATACAGAAAAAAAGGAAATACATAGACCTATACGCATTAAACAACGAAAAAGAAAATAAATAACAGGAGAACTATCAATGAATAATATGCTTTGATAGTTCTCCTGTTTAATGTTTAATTAATCTCAACAGCTCTTGATACATCAAACAAATATAAATAGCAAGCTTTCACCTTTTTGCTAGTAATTTTTTCAACGGCTTCTTTATAGGATAATATTTGTGGTCTATATTCTTTTATTGTTGACTGCAAATCATCCTCATTTTTTATTTCATCAGTCTTATAATCGATTATTACAACTTCATCTTCTTCATAAAAATAACAGTCAATAATCCCTTGTATTAATATGATGTCATTTGTAATAATCGAATTGATTATTTCATTAGCATTCTTTTTAATGACATAAGGAACCTCTCTTTTTACTAAGTCTGATGACCTCATCCTTATGCCTATATCAGATTTGAAAAAGTCTGATAATTTTTCATAAACTACAACCTCAGCTTCCTTTTCTGTAAGTAGCTTTTTTTGTACCATTTGATTTACTTGCTCACAAATATTTTCAATAGATAGGCTTTGTTTTAGGTCAATATGCTGCATAACAAAATGTATTATGGTACCAATTTCTGCTTTGCTAAAGTCAATCTCATCATCAAATTGTGGTAAATCTCTCAAAATAGGAATTTTATATTTAACTCTTTCTATGGTTTCTTTGCTTAGTACTTTAATGTCAGTTACAGAAAGTTTAGTAGGAATATTTACAGAACTTAAAAATTCATATTTATATTGTAATCGTCTGTTTATTTCGTCCTTTAATAAACTATTATCTTTATTTTTAAATTCTCTTATTGCTTCAATTCTCTTTAATTTATTTTCATCAACTTCCTGTTTTTTTATTTGAATCTGGGATAAGTTAATGGTATTAACTTTCCAAGTGTCATAACCCTTATGAAAGCATGAGCATATCCAGTCAAGATAAGATTCACTGTTATATATGCTATAAAGTGATGTGCCTTTATTCCACTTTTTTACTTTATTATCTAACTTATCAACTGTCCCTATCATTATAAGTCTATCAATAGCTCTTGTCATGGCAACATAAAGTACTCTCATTTCTTCAGAGAGGTTTTCTATTTTTATTACTCCTTTTAAGGCAGTTCTTGATAAGGTTTCTCTATATATTCTGTCGTCTGGATTAATATATTTTGGAGCAAGTCCATAATCCTTATGTTTTAATATTATCTTTGAGCTGTCAGCTTTGTTAAATCTCTTGCTTAATCCACATAATATAACAACAGGAAATTCTAAACCTTTACTTTTATGAACAGACATTAATCTAACTACATTATCATTTTCTCCTAATGTCTTTGCACTTCCTGAATCGCCAGATGAAGTTTGTAATTTTTCTACATATCTTAAGAAATTAAACAATCCACTCATTGAGGTTTTCTCAAAATCATGAGCCTTGTCGGTTAATAAACGCAAGTTAGCTTGTCTAATATTACCGTTTGGAAGGAGACCAACAAAATAATAATAATTTGTTTCCATCAGCACTTCCCAGATAAAATCATATAAATGTGAATATCTGCTTCTTTTTTTCCATTCTTCTATTTTCTCGGTAAATAACTTAAGCTTTTGAGAAAGTTCATCATCAAACTTGTTTTTATAATTATACAACGCTTCTATAAATGTACATTTAGGGCTGTTAATTCTAATTTCAACAAGCTCCTCTGTTGAAAAAGAACCTATCGGTGACCTCATAACACTTAGAAGGGGTACATCCTGTCTTATGTTATCTATAACTCTTAATAAATTTAATATAACTTGTATTTCAATAGTTTCGTAATAACCAACACCACCATCATAATAAAACGGTATGCCTTCATTATTAAATATCTCTTCGAATATTCCGGCGCTACTTGAAACTGAACGCATTAATATTACTATATCCTTGTATTGAATTTTTTCTGAAGCTGCTTCTATTATTTCACCTTTATCATTTCTTCTTAAAGGTACATTTACATTTTTCTGCAAGAGCTCCCTTATTTTCTGAACTGATAATGTAGCCTCAAGTTCAGCCGTCTTCATTTCTAAAATTTCTTCACTTATATCTTCAATTTCATCTTTATTTTTATCTATGATCGAAAGCTCTGTAAAACACTCTTCACTTTCTCTAAATTCTGCGCCAGGGTTAAGAAAGACATCACTATTGTAATCAACTTCACCAATTTCTTTATTCATTATTTTATTAAAAATAAAATTAATACCTTGAAGTATTTCTTTTCTACTTCTAAAGTTTTGAGTTAAATCTATTCTTCTGTCTACACTTTCATCACCACTGTTGGGATAATTTTCGCATTTCTCATTAAATATAGAAGGATCCGCTAATCTAAAACGATAAATACTTTGTTTTACATCACCAACCATAAACAAATTATTTTCTCTTTTAATGGAATTTAACAATTCCTCTTGCAGACGGTTACTATCCTGATACTCATCAATAAATATATATTTGAATTTATTTTTGTATCTTTCACCAACATCCTTATTCCTTAGTATTTGCAAAGCATAATGCTCAATATCGTTAAAATCGGCTATTGCTTTCTCTATTTTACGAGATTTAAATTCCATGTCTACGTCATAAATCAACTGATACAAGATAGCCATAGATTCATACATATAATTAATATCAGAAACAAATTCATCAATACTTCTGTTTGGCATTGTCTTTTTAATACTGTTTATTATCTTTTTATACTCATCTCTTAATTGTTTGACATCCTCTTGTTTCTCAGGACTTACTGTTTCCTTTTGTTTACCTCTTAACGATTTGAGAGAAGAAAATGAAACTGAATATAAACAACTTATAAACTCCTGAAAGTTGCTTCCGCATAAAATACTCTTCAAACTATTTACGCTTTCAATAT
The DNA here is from genome assembly GCA_023416855.1 of Bacillota bacterium. GTDB lineage: Bacteria > Bacillota > Clostridia > Tissierellales > Sedimentibacteraceae > Sedimentibacter. The sequence continues at coordinate 6,203 of JAEZGU010000182.1, read as the reverse complement.
CCTCTAAAATAGTTTCTTTATAAACAAATGGGCCATCCGGTTCATCACAAAGTTCTAAAGCAATTTGCAAAGCTTCATATGCTCCATTAAGAGAAATATTTATATTAGTTTGTACAGCTTTTAGCCATGGTGATTCTCTTAAATCATTAACTGATAAATTATGGTTTTCAACCTTTTCCTTTAACCACTTAAAAGGATCAGGATTGCTTAATATGAATCTATATATATCCTTAATAATAACCGTTAACTCACTATCTCCTCTGTTGCTTGTAAAGCTTTCTATAAGCTTTATAAATCCTTTAGATTTTGAAGCATAATAATTCTCTAAAACATCATCAATTGTTTCGTTTAACATTATTTCAACTTCATTTATATCACCAATTCTAAAATTAGGGTCTATACCAATAAGGTGAAAATTTTTTCTGACTACATCAATACAAAATGCATGTATTGTTGAAATGCTGGCTCTACTCAAAATATTCAACTGCGCCTTCAAATGCTCTTTATTTTCACTGTTGTGAATAGACTTTATTAGTGATTTGTGGATTTTTTGCTTCATTCCACTTGCTGCCGCATTAGTAAAAGTTACTATTAAGAAGCTGTCAATATTCTCTTCTTCTTCAGTTATTAATTTAATTATTCTTTCAACTAAAACGGTTGTTTTTCCAGACCCTGCGGCTGCTGATACTAATATATTCTTATTCCTTGTGTCAATAACTTCTCTTTGTTTAGGACTGAATTTCATCAACATCACCGCCTTCCTGCATTATTTCCGTTAAAATATCTTCTTTTCTTAGCTTGTTTATTCTTCTGTAGTTGTTTCCATCTATTGACGGGTCAAATTGACATACTGATGTAAAATCACAATAAATACATGGCGTTTTGCCTCCGTTAACCTTCCTGTAAGGCATAATATCTATGTTGCCATCAAGTACTCTTTTAGCTATCTGCTTAGCCACAGAGTCAATCTTTTCAAGCAAAGCTTTAAACTCTTTATCAGTCAATGCCTTAGATGATTTAGATGTACTACCGTCCTTATTTAAAGAAACAGGTATAATGTCAGATTTTCTGTTGCTGTCAATATCCTTATCCATATTAATAATGATATCTTCATTTTCAACAATATAACCCTTCAATGAAAGCTTATTGAATATTTCTCCTTCTACATTATTATCTGCTAATTCATCAGAATCAATCATCGGATCATCAATTACGAAATAATATACACCGCCGATTTCAGGCTTTGAACAAAATAATTTATCTCCATTTTTGATTATAGCCGACATGTAAATTAGTAGCTGTAGTTGCAGACCTTGCAAAGCATCTGATAAATCTATATCTTTAAAAGAGGATTTATAGTCAATAATGTTTATATACGTTTTATCATCTTTGTTAAATATATCAACACGGTCAATTCTTCCTTGAAAATATACACTTAATTCATCATTTATCTTAATTTCTACAGGTTCAATACTAAATTCTTTATTATCATTTCCTATTATTAACTCAGTATATCCAGGTCTAAAGTTACCCCTTTGTAATTGATTTACAATTGTAGTAGCAGCTCTATTAATTAATCTCTTAATTTTTTCCTTCATATACTTATTTCGTTCATTAGCTTCTAACGCTGTATAATCTGCTTGCTTATCATTTAGCACTTTTTCTGTTATGGAAAGTGAAAGATTGCTAATTTTATCATTATCTAATGACATAACATCTACATCATTTAAAACTTTTGTAAATTCTTCAACTGACTCATGATAAATATTTCCAAGATCATAAAATTCTACCTTTTGTATAATTCTTGGCTGTGGCTTTATAACGCTCTCCATAAAATACTTAAATGGACATGAAGCAAAATTCTCCAATTTTGAGACGGACATAGTTGTTGGCTCATGGTATATTTTTTTTAAGTTATTATTTTTTATTTTTTCTGTTTTATTTTCGTAGGAAATACCTTGATTTATTATTTTTAAGACATTTTCGTCATTTTCCTCATACCATGAATATACATCCATCCATACTGAATCTATATTATTACCTTCAATATAGTTTCTTATATTGTTTATTAAAAAATCTACAGTACCTTTGTTGTTAGATATTTTCTCCTCTTCTAAATTTGTAACCAAATCAGATTCTTCCCTTACTAATGGAAATAATTGCTTCATTCTATCAACATACATAGATGCCTGTAGAGATTTACCATCTAATGTACCCATAGCGTAACTAATAAACAATTTATGGGATGCACTTGTAAATAACTTATACAATGAATTTTTTTCCTTATATGCATAATAATCTGAATCAATTAGCAGCTTTAATCCTGTTTTTGAAAGCAAATCTCTTTCATCATCAAGCAATAATCCCTTTTCACTATTTTTCGAATCTAATTTTCCTTCATTCGCTCCTAATATAAATAAAACTTTAGTAGGTTTGACAGAAATTTTATCTATATCAGACACCGTCACCTTGTCCAAGGAAGGAGGAATAATACTTACCATGACTTCTTTAAATCCTGATTCCAACATCTTTTTGTATTCATGAGGTGTTATAGTTGCATCCGACCCCGCTAATGTAATTTGTTCAAAAATATCTATTACATAATTCCATATTTGCGCATTTTCACCTGACATTTCATACAATTCAGATTTCTTAAATATATTAACTTGCTTTTCAATTTTCTCTTGCACTTTGTAGGTTTTAAGAAAATCATACAAAAACAAAGTTATACCTAATACATTATTAAGCTCCTTGTATTTCTTTTTATATTCTGATAAATTATTTATAAATCTTTCTCTTAATTCTTCAAAAAACTCTATCTTTTCTGCATTAAAATTAAATGGTTTAAACCACTTATTACCTTCAATACCGTATTGCAACGCAAAATTTTCAAGCTTACTGATTTCATCGTAATCCAATGTTGTGAAGCCTGTTTTCAAAAATTCGAACACGCTATCATGCTTAAAATTATAATTAAACATGTCAAGAAGAGACAAAATAAATTTTGTAAGTGGATTACCCATTATATCTCTTTTGGCATCAAGAAAATAAGGTATTTCATATTGAGCAAAAACCTTTTTAACATTAATTCCATAGTTATCAATATCACTTACAGCAATTGATATATCCATCCATCTATAACCTTTATCTCTTATAAGAGATACTATTTTACCTGCTGCTTTTTCCACCTCGGAGTAAGGATTGAGAGATGAAATTATATGAATGTTATCTGTTTCTTTTTCATATCTTTGATTATTTATTGTAAACAAGTTTCTTTCTATAATATTCATTTCATTATTAAATCTATTACCGTTAATTGGTATGATTTTAAATTCACTACCAATATCCTTAACGATGGTGTTATATGTATCATGGACAGTTTTAAAAGCTTCCCAGTCATCATGGCTTTGAAATGATTTTATATAAGAAGCATCTATATTCAAAGATATAGTAACAGATTTTGCACTCTTTACTAATTCCTTAATAAGATTATGTCTTTGCATATTGAAGCTTTCAAAGCTGTCAATCCATATAATTGAATTTTTTATGTATTCTGATTCTTTAACAGCAGAAATAAGAAGCTCCGTTTTATCTTCATCATCATAAAATTTATCTAATGTTTTGTTTTGGATTTCTTTATAAATAACAGATATATCATTGAGTTTATTGTTGAGTAGTTGATTTCCTTCACCCGTAAGCTTGTGCTTTGCCGTTTGTTCAAGAAATTCCGGGCTTATGCAATTTTGCTTTAACTCGCTTATTAAATTATCAAATTCTCTAAGAAAACCTTCTTGTTTTGCTGCTTTATTAAAAACCTTTAGATTGTCTTTGTTTTCTTCAAAAATTTGCTTCAATAGCATAACTTTACCATAGTTATTGATTTCCTGAACCTTCAGTCCGCCTACTTCCTCAAAAATTTTATATCCTAATCTTTTGAAGCTCAATACTTCTGCCGACATAATCCCATGATTATTAATTCTATCAATTAACTGGTACTCAGCTTGATAAGTAGCTTGCTCAGGAACTATAAGCAATAGATTTGTATTGTTATTTTTATCTATATTTTTTTTAATTTCATCATAAATAAAAGTAGATTTACCTGACTTAGCTCGTCCTAAAACTAAACTTAATCCCATTGCTTCCTCCCTTAAAGAAAGAATTTAGCTTAAGCTAAATTCTCCAGTAATTATTCATTGATTTTATAAAGGTTCCTATTGTCCAGCAACCATATTTTATCCGTAAACTGTCCGGGTTCAATCGCATTTAATGCATGCTCAAAATCAAACATTCTTGCATCAATTATGTCTAAGAAATGAAGAAGTTCTGCTTCTGGAGTCATTGGTTTTTTAGGGCTGCCAAATTCCGGTTCATAATGATGAGAAAGAACCATGTGCTGCAAAACTATGCTTTTTTCTCTATTAATGTTTATTTTTTCTCCCTCTGTTTCTATTTCCTTAATACCTTGAATTATATGACCTAAAAGCTTGCCTTCCATTGTATAATCAGATACAACTCCATATGAATCAGAATCCATCTCCAATATTTTGCACATATCATGAAGTATAACTCCTGAGTACACATAATCCATGTTTATAAAATCATAAACCTGGCCAAGCTTCTCACCTGATTGAAGCATGCGAAGCGTGTGGTACAAAAGACCACCTAAGTATGAATGATGGTTTTTCTTTGCAGCGGGATAATAATATAGCTTATCTTTATACTTAGCTACAATGTTATCCACCAATAATCGTATTTCTGTATCTTTGATTTTTTTGATGTATGATTGTAAAGTACCCATCATTTCTTCTTTTTCAATAGGTGCTGACGGTATCAATTCGGATATTTTTATTTCATCAGTAGGAAGTTTCCCTCTGATTTTATTGACCTTTAATTGCTTAGATCCATTCCACTCTAAAACTTCTCCGCGAACTTTAACTATTGAATTATCTATTATAAGTTCTTCATTTTCCTTGGTGTAATCCCAAACTTTTGCATTAATGGCACCTGTTTTATCTACTAATTCTATATCAATGTATTGTTTTCCATTAGTTGTCTTTTTTACCTCAAAGCTTTTAATCAAATAAAAACCTTCTGCTTTTTCACCGGGTTTTAGCTCTGAAACATTCTTGTTTGCTTTTGTCATGCTTTTCATTTGTTCTCTCGCTTTATCATTTAACAAGTCACCTATACTTGCTTGACCCATGTCATTGCCTCTCTTTGCTTTTAAATGTATTCATTAATGTATTTATTAATGTATGTATTATATCATAATTATAATAATAAATAAATAGAAGATGAAAAAATGTCATTCTTGCATATAGGTCCTATAGGCTAAGAATGACATTTAACTTAAATTTTCTTTTTCCAATATTTTTTTATTTTAACAAGCAAGACTACAAATACTATTGCTGCCGGTACAATAATAGGTAAAGCTGAAACAATACTTACTAAGAAGTTTCCAAGTCCTCTAACAATAGAGTTAATTGTACTAATAAAGCCTTCCTTAGCTCTTTCCCAAATACTCTTATCACTTTTAATATTAAAGTTTATGGCTCTAACTTCTTCTACTTCCAAATTAATGGTAGACATTGTCGCTCTATCATCTATGTCTGCTAAGCTAATATTTAAAGCATCAATTTCTGTTCGTATTCTTCTTAGTTCGTTTTCTATTTTTAGCATTTCTTCAACTGTCTGAGCCTTTTCAAACAATTCTCTTAAATGCTGCTCCTGAATTTCAAGGTTTTTTACCTTGTTGTCTTTTTCATAATATTCTTTAGTTACATCTTTTTCATTAACATTTTTTCTTTTAACTTCAGTAGAATTCTCTAAATAATCTATTAAATCATAAAAGCTATCCTGTGGAACTCTAAGCTTCAAATTACCGTACATAAGCTTATTGTTATCATAAACTTGATATACTTCTGTATTGTTGTTTTCAATAAATCCACCAATAGAATCTATCTTCGAATTTAAATCCATGAGGAATTTATCATAATCCTCTGTCTGTGTATAAATAGATCCCGATTTTATAATTTTCATTTCTCTATTTTCAAGAGACATGGTTGCAATTCTACCTTGAACATTACCATAGCCACTTTCTTCAGCCTTCATATTTTCATCAGCAGCTATATAATAATCTTCTGTTTCTCTTCCTCCATCTATAGCCATTTCAGCAGGTGATTCCGGCATAGCAGGTGCAGGTG
>JAEZGU010000155.1 GCA_023416855.1 Bacillota bacterium | reverse complement strand
GAAAATATGTGGAGTTGGATCATGAAGAGAAAAAGAAGAAATAAGGGTGGAACTAAATTTTATATGACAATGTCAATTGTATGCTTGGCTATACTTTTTGTTGGTTATAGCTTTGTTTATAGTTTGTCTGAGAAAAGAAAGGCAGGGCAGGATATCACTACTATATCCATTATTTATAATGGTGATAGCAATAAAGATAAAGCAAATGCCATAGATAAAATAATGTCTTACTTCAATATATTTTTAGAAAAAACATTTAATGAAAGTGAAAGCACGAGCAAACTTATAGAAAGCTTAGATAAACCTAAAACTGAAGTTTTCAAAACAATAGAAAATAAAGAATCTATTGAAAATGACTTAGAAATTTATGACGAACGCGAAGAAAAAAAAATAACAAAAAAGCCAATATTCATAGCCAATAATAGACATGATACATTTTTCAAAGTTATAGAATCACCAGCTTCAAGAAGCAGCGCTCCAAGAAATATAATATTAGACGCTGCTTCTCTTAATGAAAAACTGAATATTGTTTTGTTTCATACTCATGGTACAGAAGCATATTTGCCTCATGATGAAGACAATTATAGAACTCATAATGAAGAATATAATGTTATGGGTGTAGGAAACAAAATAACAAGCAATTTACAGAGCATAGGTCTAAATGTTAATCATTTAAAGGATTACAACGACTATCCTGATTACAAATCATCATATGCAAATTCAAGCTATGCGGTAAGTCAGGTATTATCAAACAACAAAAAAAATATATTGATAGATATACATAGAGATGGAGCAGAAGAAAATTCAACTTATGAACAGTTTTTATCAAGGGTTAAAACAACAAAAATAAATGATAAATCTGCAGCCACATGTACGCTTGTTGTAGGAGATAAAAATGGAAATTCTGAGGAGCTTAAAAAAAATGCTCAATTACTATTTAACATTTCACAGCAAATGTATCCGGGACTTTTCAGGGATGTTGTTGTTAGACCGGGAGCATATTTCAATCAATATTATTCAGATTATTCATTATTAATTGAAGTAGGTTGCACTCTGAACCATATAGATGAAGTTAATTATACTATTGAATTATTAACGGATATTATGGTTGAATATATTAATGAAATCGGTAAATAATGCTTTAATAATTTTACAAACTTTGATATAATACCCTATATCCATAAAATTAGGGAGGTTACATTTTTTGGACAGAAGAAAATACATAAGAAACTTTTCGATTATAGCTCATATAGATCATGGAAAATCAACATTAGCAGACAGATTAATAGAAAACACAGGACTTCTTTCTCATCGTGAAATGCAGGAACAGGTTTTGGACAATATGGATTTAGAAAGAGAAAGAGGAATAACTATTAAGCTGCAAACAATGAGCTTATTATACAAGGCTTTGGATGGCCACGATTATACACTTAATTTAATTGATACTCCAGGGCATGTAGACTTTAATTATGAAGTATCAAGAAGCTTAGCTGCATGTGAAGGAGCCGTACTTGTTGTGGATGCATCACAAGGTATTGAAGCTCAAACTTTAGCTAATGTTTATCTTGCTTTAGATCAGGACTTAGAAATAGTGCCGGTTATAAATAAAATTGACTTGCCAAGTGCAAGACCTGATGAAATCAAAAAAGAAATAGAGGATGTAATCGGACTTGATTGTGAAAATGCTCCTCTTATTTCTGCTAAGGACAATATAAATATTGATCAAGTTCTTGAAGCCATAGTTAAACAAATACCTCCTCCTACAGGAGAAGAGGATGCACCTTTAAAAGCATTAGTTTTCGATTCTTATTATGACAGTTATAGAGGTGTTGTAGCTTTTATAAGAATAAAAGAAGGTCAAGTAAAAAAAGGTGACAGAATCAGAATGATGTCAACAGGAAAAAGCTTTGACGTTACTGAAGTTGGAGTTATATCACCTACTCAAAAACCTGTAACTGCATTGTATTCAGGCGATGTGGGCTATTTGTGTGCAAGCATGAAGGAAGTTAGAAGCTGCCAAGTGGGAGATACTATAACTAATCATGAAAATCCTGCAAAAGAACCTTTACCGGGCTATAAAAAGGTTACATCTATGGTTTATTGTGGTATTTATCCTGCAGAGGGAGAAGAATACAATTCAGTTCGAGATGCTTTAGAAAAGCTACAAGTAAACGATGCATCATTAACATTTGAACCTGAGACATCAATAGCTTTAGGGTTTGGATTCAGATGTGGTTTCTTAGGACTATTACATATGGAAATTATACAGGAGAGATTAGAAAGAGAATTTGACTTAAATATTATCGCTACAACACCAAGTGTAATTTATAAGGTTTATAAAACTAACGGCGAAATGATAATATTACAAAATCCTACTAATATGCCTCCTGTGCAGGAAATTGATTATATGGAGGAGCCAATTGTAAATGCTTCTATTATGACTCCTACAGAATATGTTGGCGCAATTATGGATCTTTGTCAAAATAGAAGAGGAATTTTTGAAAATATGGAGTATATGGAAGCAACAAGGGTAATATTACATTATAAGCTCCCATTAAACGAAGTTATTTATGATTTTTTTGATGCTTTGAAATCAAGGACTAGAGGATATGCATCATTAGATTATGAATTACATGGATACGTACGCTCAGAGCTTGTGAAAATGGATATTTTAATAAATTCTGAATTAGTGGATGCATTTTCTTTAATTGTACATGAAGAGAAAGCATATGAAAGAGGAAGAACAATTGTAGAAAGATTGAAGGATGTAATACCGAGACATTTATTTGCGGTTCCTTTACAAGCAGCAGTTGGAGGAAAAATCATAGCAAGAGAAACTGTTAAAGCTCTTAGAAAAGACGTGTTGGCTAAGTGCTATGGTGGAGACATATCAAGAAAGAAAAAGCTTCTTGAAAAGCAAAAAGAAGGTAAGAAGCGTATGAGACAAATAGGTAGTGTAGAAGTTCCACAAGAAGCATTTTTGGCTGTCTTAAAATTTGATGAAGATTAAGGAGTGTTATAATGAAGAAAGGTTTAATAATATTAGTTGTAATATTAGTCATCATAGGTATATTTGCATCAAGCATTTTTGGAAGTTACAATTCATTGGTTGCATTAGATGAAGAGGTTAATACACAATGGGCAAATGTAGAAAGTAGTCTTCAAAGAAGATTTGATCTAATACCAAATTTAGTTGAGTCTGTAAAAGGAGCTATGGCTCATGAAGAGGAAGTTTTTACGGCAATTGCAGATGCAAGAGCAAGGCTTGCAGGAGCAGCATCTACTGATGAACAAGTTCAAGCTTCTAATGAATTAGAAGGTGCATTAGCAAGGTTATTGGTTGTGGTAGAAAATTACCCTGAACTTAAGTCTAATCAAAATGTTACAGCATTGATGGATGAATTGGCTGGTACTGAAAATAGAATTTCTGTAGAAAGAAACAGATATAACGATGTAGTAAGCAGATACAATACAACAATTAGAAGTTTTCCTAAAAATATCTTGGCAGGAATGTTTGGATTTGAAAAGAAATCTTATTTTGAAGCAGCTCCTGGAGCTGATGTAGCACCAAAAGTGAACTTTGATTAATTAAGGAGTGATACTGTGAATAAAAATCGGTTAGCCATTATGCTATTGGTTGTAATATTAATTAGTACAACTGTTGCATACGGACTTAACATAGATTTACCTAAGCCTACAAGAGAATTTTATATAAATGATTTTGCCAACTTAATAAACGAAGAGGTTGAACAAAACATATTAAAAGTAAATTTAAACTATGAAAAAACTAAGGAAAAACCTCAAATAGTAGTTGTTACGGTAAATAATATGAAGGGCTTAGACGAAAACACTTATGCAGTTAAGCTTTTTGAAGAATGGGAAATAGGAAACAAAGGTTACGATAATGGTTTGCTATTATTATTAGCTTTAGAAGAAAGAAGGATTAAGATAGAGGTTGGTTATGGTTTAGAAGGAGCAATAACCGATTCAAGAACAGGGCGTATATTGGATGAAGCCTTGGATTATTTATCTGAAGGTGATTATTCAACAGGTATTGAAAATATATTTTTCAATTTAGCACAAGAAGTAAATGAAGAATATGGATATGATAATGAAGATATTTTTAATGATATAAACATCAACAACTCATATGAAGACAGCTCTTATGATGTTGGTTCATTATTTAGGCTTATATTATTAATAATAGTAATTATAATAATTAATGGATTAGGTGGAGGCAGAAGTAGAAGACGCGGAAACATTTTTATGCCTATTATATTCCCAAGGTTCACAAACTTCGGAAGCGGAACTCATAGAGGTGGCGGTTTTGGCAACGGGGGCTTTGGTGGCGGCGGTTTCGGAGGCGGAAGCTTTGGAGGCGGAGGTCGCTCCGGAGGTGGAGGAGCAGGACGAGGCTTTTAGCAATAGATTAAGAATTGATAAAGAACCTCTAATGAGAGTGCTAAGTAGCAC
>JAEZGU010000107.1 GCA_023416855.1 Bacillota bacterium | reverse complement strand
TCCCATAACTGCACCTAAACCACCTCGAGCTGCTGCTCGGCTTGGGTGATTGGAATTAAATTCTGATATTTGTAGGGATGCACTTTTGTACAACCTTTCACCAGCAGCTCCTATAGATATAGTAGCTATTTTATCTCCATACTTTTCTTGCATTTTGTCAACAAAATCATAATTATTTAATCCTTCATAAGCAGTAGCATCCTCAAGAGATGCATTTCCATTTGAGTCAATGTGTAATAACCATAGACCGTTTTGTTCAGGTAAATCCTTTACTGTTATTAGCTTAATGCCATGTCCTGCTAACTGATATGCTGCAAGGCCTCCTGAATTGGCTTCCTTAATTCCGCCTGTTAAAGGACTTTTTCCACCTACTGATAATCGATGAGTTGTTGTCAATTTAGTGCCAGCAAAAATAGATAAACATATTATTAATTGATTATCTTTACCTAATGGATCACAAGTTGGAGGAACATTTTTTATCATATGTTGAGCTATTAATGCTCTTCCGCCTAATTGTTCATACTCTGCATCAAATGGTTCCTTTACAACAGATAAATTTTTCATATCTACAGATAATTTTGACCACATATTCATACCTCCTTAAGCATCATAAGCAGATTTTATTATTTCTGCCACTCTTGCTGTTGTTATTCTATAAGGAATTAACGCGAATCCAGTGTCTTGAGTTACCAGAGGTGCAACTTTTAAAGCATCCTCTAATGAAATTCCCAGTTCCTTTAAATTAGGAATATCTAATGATTTAATAAAAGTACGCAACGCATTTTTTGCAATTATACCAATTTCTTCTGGTGTTGCACCTTCTTTTAATTCTGCACCCATGCACTCACAAATCATCTCAACCTTTTTCCATTCAGTCTTTGCTGTATATTCAATTACCTCAGGCAATGCAATTGCGCATGCAACACCATGAGGAATATGAAATTGTGCACCTAATGCATGACCAATAGTATGGCCTAAATGAACTAATGCATTTGTAAAAGCCATACCCGCAAATGTAGATGCTAAAATCATTTTCTCTCTTGCTTCTTCATTGGAACCATCATTGCATGCAACCGGCAGCCATTTTGCAATTGTTCTGATTGCATCCCTAGCAAGCGCATCTGAAAGAGGATTAGCTTGTGATCCCGTTATTGCTTCTAAAGCATGAGCTAATGCGTCAATTCCTGTGGCAGCTGTCATTTTCTTAGGTAGACCCATTGTAAGATCTGGATCAATTATTGCAAGTGAAGCAATACATACCGGACTGACAACGCTATCCTTATTCCCACGAGAAACACATGAAATAACACACATATTTGTTACTTCACTTCCTGTTCCGCTGGTTGTTGGAATAAATACCATTGGTACTCCTAACTTCAAATTTTTCTGAATACCAAAATGTTTCATTATCGGCGGTTCGTTATTAATTAAAACATTTATACCTTTTGCTGTATCAATAGAGCTCCCTCCACCTACAGCAACTATTCCGTCAACGTTTTCCTTTCGGGCAAGTTCAGCACCTTCTTCGACTAAGTAATCAGGTGGGTCAGGTAAAACTTTGTCAAAGATAACGATTTCAATACCAGCACTTTTTAAGTTGTCTTCTATAATATCTGCAATACCTACATTCTTTAAACCAGCATCATAAACTAACAGAACTTTTTTGCAACCTAACTGTCTAACCTTAAGGCCTGTGCGTAGGGATGCTCCGCTTCCCATAAGCATAGGAACAAAAATTTCATAAGATGTAATCATATTGCCACTCCTTTCAATTTTTATTAAATTGTATTATATCACTTAATACGTTTATTAAATACGTACAGTATAATCAAATTACCGCACACTATTTGTGCGAAATGCACAAATATGTTTTGCATTATTTACAATAATTTTATATAATGTATAAAAGTACAAGAGGTGGTGATAAAATGCTTTATTCTGAACTTATTTTACTACTTAAGGATAATTTTGAAATTGATTCTATTGTAAATAATAATAATTCAAAAATTACTAATGTTAAATTAGTCGATAATGATATAGTCAATTGGAACGAAAAAACATTGTATATAGGAAGTCTATCTTCCATAAGCACCAAACCTTTATCTATAATGATGTTTGGTACAGATGAATCCCCATTATTACCTGAAAAAAGCAGTTATTCACTGGTAAATGTTGAGGACATAACAAGTATATTTAATGCTGCTAGAGATTTCATTATTGAAGATTTGCGCTCAGAAGCAGCACTTTTTGAATTGACTAAAGAAGTACTAAGCAAAAAAAATATATTAAACTTAATTAACCATGCAGCAGAGTTGGTTGGAAATGCTTTAATACTAACTGATGCAGATAATAAAGTTTTAACTTATTCTACTAATTATGAAATTATGGATCCTCTTTGGGTAAAAAATATAGAATTAGGATACTGCTCAGGTGAGTTTCTTAAAAAAGTTCGTATGAATGAACAAATGAATAAGTGGAATAAATTAGGTAATGATGTAGTAAAAATTACATTAGAAGGGGACAAACAAGCTAAATTAGTTTCAAGAATTGTTTACGATGGACATGTTGCAGGTTCACTTATTATGATTGAACACCATACAAAAATTACTCATTCTCATTACAAGCAGCTGATGTTAATAGGTAACATACTTTTTGATTCCTTAAATTACGATTTTTCTACAGGAATGAAAAAATCGTACTATAGCTCTATATTGTATAACTTGCTTGATGAAAAAGAAAATGATAAATCAGATTTGTTAAATATTTCTAAATTAGAATTTCCCGCTAATATGAAGGTTATTGTTGCTCGATTTGTATATGTTCAAAAAAATCGATATTTAAAATTTTCACTAAAAAATGCTTTAGAAAGAATATTTCCAGATGGCTTTTCTTTTATATTTAAAAGTTATATTGGTATTTTGGTTACTGACATTTCTGAAGATCAAAGACATAAATTAGAAGAATTGACGATTAGGGAAAACATTTCCATAGGAATTTCATGGAGTTTTAATGATATTTTTCAATTTAAAAGACATTTCTATCAATCTGTAAATTGTATTAAATATAATCAAAATTTTTATGATAATAAAGAAGTACATGATTACTCTGATTTTTCTTTTTATGATATGTTGTTTGCAATAACTGACAAACAATCATTGAAAAATTATTGTCATCCAGCTTTAAAGCTTCTGCTTGATTATGACCAAGACTTTTACAATACCCTTCGAATGTATTTAGAGTGCAACAAAAATGTTAATGAAACAGCTAAGAATTTGTTTATTCACAGAAATACTCTAAATTATAGGATAAAAAGAATTAAAGAATTAACCAACTTAGACTTAGATAATAATAAAATAGTTCAATGCCTAATGGACTCATACAGAATTGATACATTTTTAAATAATAATCAATAATTATCATTTTGGCAAATTGTGCTTTTTATTAATTATAATCCTATCTTTGGCAATAAAAGAAAACAGAAAGCCTGCAATCCATTTAAATTAATGGTTTACAGGCTTTAATTTTAATTTTTTAAAATGCACAATGTTACCAGTTCTTTGTGCATTCCGCACAAGTAATGTATGCGATTTTGATTATACTGTACGTATTAAAAAAACGTATTCCTTGATATAATGTTTTTAACAAAATAGTGAGGTGCTTGTATGAAGAATATCACAAAGATTCTTTCTTTGATTTTATCTGTTGCTTTTATTTTCACTTTGGCTGCTTGTGGGAACAATAAGCCAAGTGATGTAAATACTAATGAAGGAGGAACAACAGTGGATAACAAAGTAAAAATTGAGTACAAAACAGTAAATGGACTTGAATTTAAAGTTCGTACAGCTGGTCTAGAAAACGAAGGAGATATGATTGTATTTCTCCATGGCTTTCCTGAAAGTTCTATAATTTGGGAAGATGTAATGGAAAAATTAAGCGAAAAAGGTTTTCGTTGTATTGCTCCAGATCAAAGGGGATACAGCGCAGGTGCAAGACCTGTTGGTGTAGAAAATTACACATATGATAACCTTTGTGGGGATGTTGTAGCACTTGCCGAAGCATTTGGAAATAATGGTAAGTTCCATCTTGTTGGACATGACTGGGGTGCTTCTGTTACATGGGTAACAAGTCAATTATATCCTGATAAAATTAAGTCTTTAACCGCTTTATCAACACCTCATACCCAAGCATATCTTTGGGCTTTTGAAAATGATCCAGAACAAATAGCAGCAACCGGTTATATAAGAAATTATCAAACACCAGGTTTTGAAGAATATTTTGCTGCAAATGATTTTGCTTTATTAAGAAATGCTTGGACTGGTTTCCCTCAAGAAAATATTGATGACTACTTGACAATATTTAGCGTTCCTGAAGCAAGAACAGCTACAATCAACTGGTATCGCACAATGTTCCTGCCAACAGGACCTGATAATCCGGAAATAGTATTAGGAGACATTAATGTTCCAACGCTATATATATGGGGAAGCGATGACGCATACCTTAAAAAAGCAGGCGTTAATATGACACATCCATATATGACTGATTATTATAAATTTGTTCAAATTAAGGGTGCTGGTCACTGGTTAATGGAATTCAATAATGCTGAGGTTTCAAAAGAAATTATAGAGCACATTATAAAGAATAGCGAAGAATAATACATACTATAATTTTATAAATAAACTACCACCCTTATAAGGGTGGTAGTTTTGATTTATAGACTTTTCTTAACAGTCTCATCATTTCTAATATAATTTACAAATGCATCTACAAGATACGGGTCAAATTGAGTACCCGAGCTATCTTTTAATTCTTTTATAGCTCTATCTTTTGAATAAGTTGGTTTATAAGGTCTTTCGTGTGTCATTACATCATATGCTTCCACTATAGAAAATAGCCTTGCTATAAAAGGAATTTCTTCTCCTTTTAGCCCTTGTGGATATCCGGTCCCATCCCAGCGTTCATGGTGAGCAAAAATACCTTTTCCAATATGAGAAAGCTTCGTTGATCCACTAACTATTTTAAACCCAAGTTCCGGATGTCTTTTTACTTTTTGCCATTCTTCTATTGTTAACTGACCTTCCTTTAATAAAATTTCTTTTTCAAGTCCGGCTTTCCCTATATCGTGTAACTCTGCTAACAACGCAAGATTTTCAATTTCGTTTTCTTCCATATATAAAGCTTTCCCAATTTGCATGCACATCTTGATCAGTCTATCATAATGTTCTGGGCTTTCATATTTATTTTCATGGAGTTTTTTCTTTATAGAACCAATAATCATATCATAATTTCTTTCGCTATTAGCGATTTTATCGGCATACATTCTGTCATCTGCTAACTTAAATAGTTTACCATAGTTATTATGTTCAAAATCGTTAGTAGTTGCACACCCTAATGCTATAAGAGGTTTAATAGGATTCTCTTTTGTAGCCAATGTAGCACTTTTAATGTTATTAGCAATGTCAATTGATTCTTGTTCTGACGTAAATGGCATAAGCACTACTATTTCATCTCCACCTATCCTGCAAGCAACATGATTTGTTTTTATGTTCTCTTTAATTATCTCAGATACTTTTATTAACATCTGATCTCCAGTTTTATGGCCAAATGTATCATTTGTAATTTTAAGACCATTTAAATCTGCAACAATAAGTGAAAAAGGTAAAGAGTTCTCAATTTCTAAACTTTTTAGATATTCAACCATATATAATCTGTTATATAACCCTGTAAGCTCATCATGATATGTCTTAAACATCAATTCCTTTTTAGATTCTTCTATAGTCTTTGTTTTTTCCTTTACAGCTAATTGTAAGCTTGTGTTCCATGCTAATATAACAATAATAATTATTATCAATAAAAGTATAAAGCCTGCAACAGCTAACCAAAAATATTTGTTCTGAAATATACTTTGTCTTTGTAAAGACATCCATTTTTGCTCAATATCTTTTTTTTCATCATCTGTAATTTGAGCTAATCCTTTATTAAGGATTTGACTCAATATAGGCCAATCACTTCGAGTTGCTATGGATAAACTTGATTCATAAGGGGTCTCTACATTAACTATAAGATTTGAAATATTATCTCTTTCGATAGCTTCAGTTGCACTCATTATTTCTATTATCATTGCATCTGCTTCACCAAAAGCTACCATCCTTATTCCATCGATAGGTGATTTTACTGTTCTATACTCAAGCTTCGGAAATCTATCGTTCAAAAATTCGATAATATCGTAACCTTCTACTACTACTATGTCCATGCTTGCATTTGCCAACTTTTCAAATGTTAATTTCTCAGAAAAATTTTTCCTAGTGATTATAACATTTGGGTTGTCTATGTAAGGAATAGTAAACTCTAAGTACTTACTTCTTTCAGGTGTTTTGGTTGCAGCTGTTATACCCGTTATTTCTCTATTTTGAACTTGTCTTATTAGTTCATCAAAATTATCAAACTGCACCATCTTAAACTGAATACCTAATTTCTGTTGTAGAAGATTAAAATAATCAGCTGAGATACCTACATATTGCCCATTGGCCAAGAATTCTACCGGCGGATAATCTATTGTATATCCGATTGTTATCTCATCCTTATGCTCATCAAGCCACGCTTTCTCTTCAGCTGTTAGAAAAATATCCTCAGATTCTGAATCCTTTAAATTAAATAAAAAAAATACTGTTATAATACCAATAAAAATTAAAAACAGCAAAATTGAAATTTTGAACTTATTAGATTTAAAAATATGTATTCCCCCTTTCTTAAATTATTCGTTAAATAATTATTGCAAACATTTTATCACCTTTATTATTAAACGTCAATATTTGTATGACACATCAAAATTATGTCTATTAATTTTTATAGCTTTGTAATTTAACTTTCTTAAATGATAAGGGGTAAAATAGTATTAATACAATGAGTAACTTCAATACATTCAATGTATTAGCAAAGACAATAAATATTTGCAATAGAAAATCTATAAAAGCATATGGAAATTTTTTCAATATTAAGTTATGATTATTTTAAAAAGAAATTTGTTAAGTTAAGGAAATTTGTCCTATGACTAATACCACATACAGCTCCTGCTTTGTTTCCTTGATTGATAAATTTGGTATGCGTTGGGAATTAAAGACTGAGCAAACCGAAAGATAATTTATAGCTAAAAGACACTGACTTATTGCAGTCAGTGTCTTTCATCAAGTGGTTAATTACATATTGCTAACTTTGTCGTGCTCATGTGCTTCTTTATATTTTAAGCGAGTAGCTTTACCTCCCCTGATATGTCTTTCAGACTTGTTTTTAAGCAAAACTTTTTTAACTTCGCTTGCAGCTGGAGGGTTCAGTTTGGGAAGACGTTCTGTTACATCCTTATGGACTGTGCTTTTGCTTACACCAAATTTTTTCGCCGTCTGCCTAACGGTAGATTCTGTACTTATTATATATTCCGCAATCTCCATGGCTCTACGTTCTATGTAATCTTTCATTTTTAACCCCCTTTGGCTATACCGTCTTATTTACATTTTTATGCATTTCTTTGTCCTATTAGAACCTTATAGTACTATTTAATATAGTCCATTGGATTAACATTTTTGCCATCTACAAGTAATTCGAAGTGTAAGTGCGCTCCGTCAGCTGATTCTATGCTTGCAACTTTTCCTACATTTCCTATTTCCTGTCCTTGCTTTACTTGCTCTCCAACTTTTACTGAAGCTGTTACTAAATTACTGTAAAGTGTTTTAACGTTGTTTCCATGATCAATAATTACTTCAGTTCCCATTAGCTCTGATGTATTAACTGATTCAACTGTTCCTGCTAATGCAGATTCAATGATCAAAGTGTCCTTTGGCTTTATATCTACGCCTTTATGTACTCTCCATTCTCCTATTGCTTCGTAATAAATTAGGTCATCCATAGTAAATTCCCTTATAATATCCCCTGCCAATGGTAAACGTATTGAGTTGAGCTTATTTAAATCTTCACTATCTTTCTTATCTTGATTATCTTTGGCTTTTTCGTATTCATCTATTATGCCTTCAATATATTCTTGATAAGGGTCGATGTTTGCTCCGATATTTTCATTTTCAGCTTCATTTTCTGCTATGTTATTTTCTTTACCTGAGTTTGAAGTATATCTCCATACGATTGCTGTTGATAATAAAACAATGCAAAGGGCAATTATAAAGAAACTTGTATCTTTGTGTTTTAATCTAATAAAGAAATTTTTCATTTTTGTTCTTGCGTTTTTCATTCTGTTTTTCATCTAAACCTCCGTTACTTACTTCTTTATTATCTGCAAATAGTGTGTCCCATTTTTTTTATTTAATACAAAAATGTTCTAAAAATTTTAATTTATTCATAGTATGATAATAAACTTATGATAAAGGGGTTGATTTTTTTGTTAAACCGTCTAATTTATGCATTAGTTATATTTATAATGTTATTAACTATTCCAAGTTTATCTTTGAAATTATTGGAAAGTAAATTAGATATGAATAGTGCATCTACTAAAAGACAGGATGAAATTTTTGAAAACAAAAACACAGGCAATAAGAATGAAGATGAGTTGCTTAAAAAGTCAAACATTGAAGAACCTGAACTAATAAAAGTTTTTAATTTAAAAACTAAAGAAGTTATGGTAATTGATTTTGAAGAATATATTAAAGGTGTTGTTGCCTCTGAAATGCCTGCAGAGTTTAATATTGAAGCACTTAAGGCTCAGGCTGTTTCAGCAAGGACATACTTACTATACAGATTAAAGAAATATCCACAAGGACATCCTGACCATTTAGGTGCTCCTGTATGCACAGGAATTCATTGTCAGGTGTGGCAATCAAGTGATGATTTGATTGCTTCTCATGATGAAGGTTGGTATGAACAGTATTGGGGGAAAATTGAACATGCCATTATGTCTACAAAGGGTCAAATATTAACTTATGATAATAAAATTATTGAACCTTTATTTCATTCAACAAGTGGTGGAAGGACTGAAAATTCAGAGGATGTTTTTTCAACTTCTGTTCCCTATTTAAGAAGTGTGGAAAGCCCTTATGAAAGTGAAGCGCCTCGACTTCATGGTTCAATAAAGTTGACTGTGGATGATTTTATAAACAAAATAAAATCTGTATATGGTGACTTAGATATTTCGCGAAATAACTTAAGTGAAAAAATTGTTCTTGGAGAAGTTAGTGAAGGAGGAAAAATTAAAACAATAATAATTGATGATACGGAAATATCAGGTCGTGAAATCAGATCTTTGTTTAATTTGAATTCTACTAATTTCAGCTTTATACAATCTGATAATGTGATAGAAATTGTTACTACCGGATATGGTCATGGTGTTGGTATGAGTCAATGGGGTGCTGAAGGAATGGCTGATGAAGGTTATAATTACAAGGATATATTGAAGCATTATTATACTGATGTTGAAATTGTAAGTATGAAGTAAGCTGACAATTATATCTATACAATTTAATTTTCATATGTTATTATTATCTTATGAAAATTAAATTAGAAAGGGTAATGTATGATTTATATAAACGATACAGCTTATAAGGAATTTAAAGAATTGTTGGATGAAGCTAATGTTGAATCCTATAATATAAGAATTGATTTAGATAGATATGGTTGCAATGGTCCTATTTTTGGAATTTATCCAGGGGAAGCAACTGAAAATGATGATGTTGATACTATAAATGAAATAAATTTTATAGTTGATAAAAAAATTAACCAAGAATTTGGTGGTTTTATAATAGCTTCAAGCGAAGAAAATGATGGTCACGGTGTGGGTCTTAAACCTATAGTTCAACCAGCTTCAAGCTCTGATGATGGCTGCGGTGGCGGATGCAGTGGCTGTGGTGGCGGATGCCATCAATAATTAATAATGAACAATAAAAAGAAAGGATTTGTGCAAATGCACAAATCCTTATTTTATTAGTCTGCTACGTATGGTAGTAATGCTATAGTTCTTGCTCTTTTTATAGCTCTTGTTACCATTCTTTGATGCTTAGCACAAGCACCTGTAATTCTTCTTGGTAATATTTTACCTCTTTCAGTTGTATATTTTTTTAACCTTCCAAGGTCTTTATAATCTATGTGTGTAGTCTTTTCTTGACAGAATTGACAAACTTTTTTACGTGGTCTTCTTTTTTGACCCATTCTGTCATTCTTATCGCCTTTATCGTATACTTGTCTTGAACTCACTTAATTTCCTCCTTCCCGGAATTTAATTTCTACTAAAATGGGATATCTTCATCATCTACCGGTTGGAAAATGTCATTGTCTTCATCTGGGAAATCTCCGAAAAAGCTGCTATCCGGTTGAACGGGTCTTCCCTGTTGCGATGTTCCTTGACCTTTTGCACCAATAAATTCTACTCTATCTGCTATAATATCTGTTGTATATCTTTTTTCTCCTGATTGTGTAGTATAACTCCCTGTGGAAATTCTACCATGAATTGCACACTGACTTCCTTTTGTAAGGTAGTTTGCACAATTCTCTGCTTGTTTTCCAAAAACAGTTACGTTAATAAAATCCGCTGTAGGCTTGCCTTGGTTTATAGCTTGTTGCTTTTTATCACCAAACAACTCTTTGTCTACCGCTAATGTCATTCTTGTAACAGCCATACCTGAAGAAGGTATGAATTTTAGTTCCGGATCTCTAGCCAATCTTCCAATTAATACAACACTATTCATATTTTATCCTCTTTTTTAATTATTTATTTCATCTACAGTAATCATGTGTCTAACAAAGTTGTCGCTGATTTTACAAATTCTGTCTACTTCGTCAACAGCATCTGCACCTGCAGTAAATTCAATAAATACATAATAACCTTCTCTTTTTTTGTCGATTTCATAAGCAAGTCTTCTTTGACCCCACTCATTAACCTTTTCAATAGTACCTTGTCTTTCAGTTATTATATTTTTTACTTTTTCAATTTCTGCATTTCTTACTTCTTCTTCTAAATTAGATAGTAAGATAAAAGCACCTTCGTATTTTCTCATTCTGAGTCACCTCCCTTTGGACTTTCGGCTCCTGTTTTCCCAGGAGCAAGGATAGCGTAAATATTATAGCATTTAGCCTAATCTAATACAAGCATTTTTTTACAAAATAATTATTCCTTTATTTCATATTCAGCTTTTTCACTGCAATAGTCGCATCTTCCTGTGTCTACTACCGTTATTTGCGGTGCTGTTTCTATATCATTAACAAAATCATCTATTGCAATTTCCACATGTTCTCTACATGCATATATAATTGTTTTTGTTTCCATTTCATCACCTAAATATCATATACTTTGCTTGCCTTATCTCTGTAAGTCATATCAAGCAAAATGCCCGGATTGACTTCTATGCAATTTTCTTTCAAAATATTTTCAACTGTTTTATATGCTAATTGAGGAAAATTGTTTTCTTTGCTTAAATGTCCAAGCAACACTATTTCTCTTCCCTTTTTAATAACCTTCGAAATTAAATTTCCTGCAGTATCATTGGACATATGTCCGAATTCGCCCAATACTCTTCTCTTCAATGGCCATGGGTATGGGCCTATAAGCACCATATCCTCATCATGATTAGATTCTACTAACATTAAATCCGAATCCATCAGACTATTTACTATTACATCATTTATACAACCCGTATCTGTTACTAAACTAATTTTTTTGTTGTTATAAAATATATTGTATCCTACAGGATGTGCAGAGTCATGAGATATGTCAAATGGAATTATTGTTAAATCTCCTACCTCCTGACATTTTTCCAATACTTTTATATTATGTGATTTTATTTCGCCGATTATAGGAAGCATAGCTTCCCATGTTTTTTCATTTGCATAAATAGGTACATCGAGTCGCCTTGACATTATACCTGCTCCTTGAACATGATCTATATGTTCATGGGTAATAAAAATAGCGTCAATATTTTTAGGATCTTCTCCAATATTAACTATTTCCTGTTGAATTTTTTTACCGCTTAATCCTGCATCAACAAGTATTGTGGTGTTTTCAGTTTTTATGTATTGACAATTGCCACTACTTCCACTGTATAATGAACAAAATTTTAACTTCAATTTGTCCTCCCTAAATGTACCTTTAAACATCGTACCAATCAATATATACTATCATAATTAATTTAAGTTTACAAATGATTTTATTTCTATAGCATGGTTGTCTATTTAATTGAACTTTTAATCATATAACAATTTGCATAATCATATAAATGTATATGAGAACATCATTCATAGAAGGGTATATTATGATTATTAGATTGAAGTTTAAATATCTATTTACATTTGTCGCTTTAATATTAATATTAGCTTTTGCTTTTACCACACTTTTTGACTCTGCTCAATTAGTTTCTGCCAATGAAGAAAAAGACTTTATTAAATGGGTCGATTTTAGAGTATCATACGAAGCTATGGATAAAGCATTAAAAGCTGATATTAACAGTATAGATGAGGAAGTAAAGTTAAACTGGGTTGAGATTTTAGCATACTTAGGTACAAGATACGGTGGTAATTTTGCAAGGTACAAATCAAAGGATATGGACAATTTAATAAATAAATTAAAAAGTGGAGAAAGTATTGAAAGCTTAACTAAAGACTTAAAGCACTATGATTATTATTATGAGGCTTATTCTGCAGTCTTAGGTAACTTTGTTGGACCTTATGAGATACAGGTTAAGGATGAAAATGATCCAAGCAAAAAAGTGTGGGTTAAAAAATATGGGCTAAAGGTGTTTTCGCCAATTGCTGCAGGTTACAGCTATGGTCATTATGATGATTTTGGAAATTCAAGAAGCTACGGTTTTAAAAGAGTTCATCTTGGCAATGATTTAGTTGGTTCTGTAGGCACACCTATTGTAGCTGTAGAAACAGGAAGGGTTGAAGCATTAGGTTGGAATCAATACGGCGGTTGGAGAATTGGAATTAGAAGCTTAGATAATATGAGATATTATTATTATGCTCATTTGAGGAAAGGGCATCCATACGTAAAATCTCTTAAAGAGGGAGATATTGTTTATGCAGGTGATGTTATCGGTTACTTAGGTATGACAGGTTACAGCCGACGTGAGGATGTTAACAATATTAATACTCCTCATCTTCATTTTGGAATGCAGCTTATATTTGATGAATCACAAAAAGAAGCTTTATCTGAAATCTGGATTGATGTTTACAAAATTGTTAAGCTCTTAAACAGAAACAGGTCACCGGTAGCTTACAATAAGGATATAAATGAACATGAAAGGATATATGATATAAAGTTTCATAATGTAAAATAATAGGGAGGTATTACCTCCCTATTTACTATTTACTCTGACTTAATTTATTACATATTTTAGCCATTATAGCTGCTGCTTCAGCTCTGGTTAAATAGTCATCCGGACAGAAAATTCCGGAGCCTTTTCCTGATATAACACCACTGACATATGCTTTTTTAACTGCATTTATTTCTTCTTCACTTAATGTTGTTAAATCATTAAAAATAACATTAATATCAAGGTCTTTATATTCGTCATCTTCGTCAAATATATCTTTTATAATATTTGCTGCTTCTTTTCTGGTTAAAGAATCTAAAGGCTTTAATTCATTTTCATAGTCACTTAACAAACCTTGCTCAGCTAAGTCAATGATATATTCTGTTGCCCATGGGTGTATATCACCTGCATCTGTAAATGGTAATTTTTCATTTTCTAATACTGCTTTATCTTTATTTTCCTTATTGTCATTATCATCTTTATTATCTTTATTTTTTCTATTTTCTTTATTTTCTATAATTTTCTCATCTGTATCTTCATCTTTATGTTCAAATACACCATATTTGTCCAATGATTTGCTAAGTAAAATCAAAAATTCTTCTTTTGTTATTATATTATCCGGATTAAAGTCCGGCGCTTCACTTACAATACCCTCATTGTATAGGTCCATTATTAATTTTCTTCCCCAATGATATGATATGTCTCCAAAAACATATCTACCATATTCCGTATCACCGGTACGTGTAAGCCAATTTCTTTCAATCCAACCGTTTACATTTTCATTAACAATAACCTTATACCAATAGTATCCATTTTTTAAAACCGGTCCTTCATCGACTATAGCTAAGGTGTTTACAGCTAAGTCATAAATATATCTGCCCGCCGGTTCATCTCTTAATTGATAAACATCTCTTATACCGTCAGTACGAACATAATCACCTTTTTCATAAAGCACTATGTTTCCTGAATTTGTATATGCAGGGGTTGGAACAACCAATGATCTGCTTGGTTTTCCTGACGTTGGCAAATACGAGAAATCTATATTATTTATAGTTTGACCATATTCTTTTTTTGCAATATCATATATTAATTGCTGGTATGTGTATTTTTTTGCATATGAAGACAACATATGTGGATTGTTACTTTGTGCCCAACCGGTGTATGCCCAAAGAGCAAAATACCAATTTTCCAATACGTTGGGGTCCATATTACCTACACTTGCTACACTTTGATATGAGCTCATGCTCCACTTGTTAAGAAGAAC
>JAEZGU010000043.1 GCA_023416855.1 Bacillota bacterium | reverse complement strand
TTCGTTCTATGATTAAATACGTTGGAGACAATTCAAAAGATTTAACTCTGCAGTATGGAAATATAACTACACAGAGCATAGGTGCTATTTTAAGAAACTTAATGGCGCTTGAAGACCAGGGTGGGGAGTTTTTCTTTGGAGAGCCTGAACTTGATTTTAACGATTGGATGAAGGTGTCAGATGATGGCAGGGGATATATTAATATTCTTCACAGTGCAAAATTGTTTTTAAATCCTACCTTATATTCAACTTTCTTGTTGTGGATGCTATCTGAATTATTTGAAAATCTACCGGAGGAAGGGGATTTAGAACAACCTAAAATGGTGTTTTTCTTTGATGAAGCGCATTTACTTTTTGACGATGCTCCAAAGATTCTATTAAATAAAATAGAACAGGTAGTACGTCTTATTCGTTCAAAGGGTGTAGGTGTATATTTTGTTACTCAAAATCCTAAAGATTTACCTAATGAAATACTTGGTCAACTTGGTAATAGGATACAACATGCTTTAAGAGCTTACACACCTGCAGAAAGAAAAAATGTTGTAACAGCAGCAGAAACATTCCGAACAAATCCTGCTTTTGATACAGTTGAAGCAATAACAGAGCTTGGTACGGGAGAAGCATTAATATCTTGTTTAGATGATAAAGGCATACCAAACATTGTAGAGAGAGCATTTATACTTCCTCCACAAAGTCAGTTCGGTACATTAGATGATTATAAGAGAAAACAAATTGTTTCAAATTCACCTTTGTTTTATAAATACGACAATGAAATAGACAGAGAATCAGCATATGAAATGCTTTTACAAAGAAATAATAGAGAAATGGAGCAAATGAAGCTTGAAAAAGAAAGATTGGAATTAGAAAAATTAAGAGCCAAAACAACAAAAAAAAGCAATCGAATAACACCTGTAGAAAGAGTTACAAATTCCGCCATGAGCGCTATTGGCAGAGAAATAGGAAGATCACTTATAAGAGGCGTGTTAGGTTCTCTTAGAAGGTAAAATATGTATGATAAAAACAAGGGATTTCAATATGAAAGAATCGCTGAAAGGTATTTGCTTAAGAACCAGTATACAATAATTGAAAAAAATTTTATTAGTAAGTTTGGTGAAATAGACATTATTGCATCAAAAGAAGGTAGGATACACTTTATAGAAGTAAAAGGTCGTAAAGATATTTCATTTGGTTATCCAAGAGAAGCTGTAACAATTAGTAAGCAAAAAAAAATAATTAGTGCTGCCAAATATTATTTTTTGTTGATAGGCAAGGATGATATGCCATGCCAATTTGATGTTATTGAAATCATTATGAACAATAGAGAAATAAATATGATTGATAATGCATTTTGAGTAACACTTGATATTTGTTATTGGTTATGATATTATTTCAAATGATAATGAAGAAAACAGGAGAAATAATGAAAGATAAATATACTGTATCATTTACTACTCTTGGGTGTAAGGTAAATCAATTTGAAACTGAAGCAATGACAGAGCTTTTAGAATTAGAAGGCTTCGAAGTAATAGCCCCAGATAAAGAAAGTGATATTTATATAATTAACACATGCGCTGTAACAAAAGAAAGCGAGAGAAAATCAAGACAATTTATCAATAAAGCTAAACGTAACAACCCTAATGCCATTGTTGTTGCTGTTGGATGTAGTGTACAATTAAATGGAGAAAAACTGAATAAAGAAACTTCAGTGGACATAATAATAGGTACAAAGAATAAAAGCAATATTGGTAAGTTAATTAAAGAAAAATTAAGCAACATGGAAATGCTTTCTTATGAAATAGAAGATTTTAAAGGTAAAGAACAATTTGAAGAACTAAAAATTAGCACTGTTCATGACAAAACGAGAGCAAACATTAAAATTCAAGATGGATGTAGTCAATTTTGTTCTTATTGCATTATCCCTTATGTTAGAGGTCCTATTAGAAGCAGAGAACACAAAGACATAATAGAAGAAGTAAAGAAGATTGCATCAAATGGCTATAAGGAAATAGTGTTAAATGGTATTCATATATCTTCATATGGTAAAGATATTCAAAAACAAGACGCGTTAATAGCATTAATTGAAGATATTGATAAAATTGAAGGCATACAAAGAATTCGTTTAGGTTCATTAGAACCAAAGCTCATAACAGAAGATTTTATTAAAAGGTATTCAAAATTATCAAAAGTTTGTGATCATTTTCATCTTTCGTTGCAGAGCGGAAGCGATAGCGTATTAAAGCGCATGAATAGAAAATACACTTCTGCAGAATATAAAAATAATGTTGAAATTATAAGAAATTATATGCCTAATGCAGGCATTACTACTGATATAATTGTAGGTTTTCCCGGAGAAACTGATGAAGAGTTTAACGAAACAATAGATTTTGTTAAAGATATTAAGTTTTCAAGGATTCATGTATTTAAGTATTCAATGAGAGAAGGCACTAAAGCAGCAGATATGCTTGACCAAATTGACGATGCCATAAAATCCGAACGAAGTAAGCAACTTATTGATTTAGGTAACAAGATAAGTAATGATTTTATGAAACAGTTTATTGGAAGTACATTACCTGTACTTGTTGAAACACAAAAAAAAGATAATATATTTGAAGGTTATACAACAAATTATTTGAAAGTTATAATAAAAAGTGATTATAATATTAAAAATCAAATAGTTTCAGTCTCTATTAAAAACGTAAAGAACGATTATTTATATGCTGAATAAAATATAATAAAAATGTTGACATCGTAGGGAACGACTATAATGTTGTTCCTATATAAAAAATATACAATACGATGAAGAAAGAGGTGAAAAAGTGAGCTGCATATTTTGCTTAATTGCAGAAAAACAAATTCCATCACAATGTGTATACGAAAGTGATAATTTAATAGCCTTTAGAGATTTAAACCCTCAGGCACCTGTACATATACTAATTATACCTAAAATGCATATAACATCTATGAATGATATAAATACAGAAAACAGTAATGTAATTGCGGAAATATTTGAAACTATCAACAAAATTGCTGAAAGCGAAGGTATTAAGGATTCAGGATACAGGGTTATCAGCAACTGCGGAGATGATGGTTGTCAATCTGTAAAGCATCTGCATTTCCACATTTTGGGTGGAAAAAAATTGTCAGAAACTTTATCATAAATTTCTTGCATTTACTTATTCTATGTTATATAATAATTAAGTGCTATTTCAAACTCGCTGGTGTTTTAGAACGCACAGTAGTAGATAACGAGGGGAGGGTAGCAAAATGACAGAGGTAAAGGTTAGAGAAAACGAGTCCATAGATAATGCTCTTAGAAGATTTAAAAGACAGTGTGCACTTACAGGTGTTATGTCAGAAGTTAGAAAGAGAGAGCATTACGAAAAACCAAGTGTAAAACGTAAAAAGAAAGCGGAAGCGGCTCGTAGAAAGAAAAATAAAAAAACGAGATAAGAAGGTGAATACATGCCTTTAAAAGAGAAGCTCATGGAAGATTTAAAAGAAGCCATGAAATCTAAAATCAAAGTCAATAAAGATGTTATTACTATGGTAAGAGCAGCTATTAAACAAAAAGAAGTTGATGAACGAATAGAATTAACTGATGCTGATATAATTGACATAATTGCTAAACAGATTAAGCAGAAAAAAGATTCAATTCAAGACTTTGAAAAAGGCAATCGTCAAGATCTTATAGATCTTACAAACCAAGAAATCAAAATACTATTGGAATATTTACCGCCTCAACTGTCAGATGAAGAGCTTGATTCTATTGTGAAAGATGCGATAGAAAAAACAGGCGCTCAAACCAAAAAAGATTTGGGCAGGCTGATGGCTCTCATTATGCCGCAAGTAAAAGGCAAAGCTGATGGTAAGCATGTAAATGAAATCGTGGCTAAATATATAAAATAGTTCAAAACCCTGGATTTTCAGGGTTTTTTGTATTAATCAATTGGAAAACACACGCGGAGAATTAAAATGAAAAAAGTACTTATTTCAGTATGTATGCTTATTTTTTTGATAGTATTGCTTTTATTTAAAGCAAGTAGAGATAATTATTATGATACAATGTTTAAAAAATGGGAGAACGGAGAAGTTAGTTCTGAAGAAGGAACAGACTTAATGAAATCATTTGTTAGACATTTAATAATAAATCCAGGTATGTCAACTGAAGAAATATTAAATTTATCAAAACAATTTAAAGTTTATGAATGGGACAATTTAAGAATAATAGAATATTTAGAAAATTTAGAGCATTATGGAAACAGTGCTAAAATGAGCTTTCACATAGCTATAAATGATGGTTTGGTAAAAGTGATTGAAAGTAACGGCAGCAAACAAATTAATGGCTATATTAAATTAAATGATAACCTATATCATATATTTATGACTGATTATAAATTCTCTAATATGACAGGTATAGATGCATATAGCATCTTGTTAACAGGTAAAACTATCGAATTTAAATCTGTTATGAGTAAAGAAAATTTACCTAATGGCTTCCTATCGATTGACTCTATATACTACAATAATGATCATGTATATTATAAAGGCATACGAGACGATGAAGTATTAATTAATACAAATGATACAATTTATACTTTGCAATTTAAAGAAGATGGATTATATCATATTTTAAAAACCACCCCTTGATTCAAGGGGCTTTTTAATTTGCAAAAAAACATATTTATAGACATTATATTTGATGTTATAATGTTTGCAAAGGTGGGATAGAGTTGATAATTATATTTTTAGATGCAATAACAGATGAACAAAAAGAATTAATTAATAAAATTTTTTCAAAGATGAATGTTAAATTGTATAATATATCTTTTAAAATATTAAATAATAAATTTGATGCAGAAGATGCCGTAATACAGACGTTTTTAAACATTTCTGACAATATAGAAAAAATTTCTAATTTACCATGTCCCCAAATAGAGCCTTACTGCGTTGTAATATTGAAGAACGAAAGTATAAATATTATTAGAAAGAGTAGGAAGGTTGAATTTGAGGAAAATATAGATTATTTGTACCAAAATTTACATCATGATGAAGTCTATAACCTTGAAGAAGAGTTTATGAAAACAGCAGATAAAGAAATTTTATTATCATGCATTAACAGACTTTCAGACGATGAGAAAAATCTTATATACTTAAGATTTCTAAACGAATTGAGTTTTAAACAAATTTCAAAGCTTTTAGATATTACTGAGGAGGCTGCCAAAAAACGTGGGCAGCGCATTTTAAAGAAGTTGCGAGCATATTATGAGGAAGGTGATAAGGTTGTCCAAAACGATTGATATTATCATGAAAGATATATGTGAATTATCTTTTCAGAATGAATTGAAAAAAATAAATGGATTAGACATTAATAATATTATATATGCAACATTGACTAAAGAGCAGATAAACATCTTAGCCAAGAAAATAGAGCTTTTACCGCTCGAATATCGCAATATTCTTTTTTTTAGATATTGTTTTAATATTAATCCTTCTGAAACAGATGATATACTTAAAATAGAAAATTCCAAAAGCAAATTACGTTATATTCTAAAGATTTTGTCAAATTTAATGTGTATCGAAAATTCATGGATAGATAATGATTCTATGGAAGAAGCTTGTCAATTAGCTTTATTAACGGATATGAAGGAGTATGACAGCATAGAAATATTACAAAAGCCCATTCATACAAATAACTTTAGAAAAAAACTAAAAGAACTTAATATCAAACAAAATAATAATACAGCATTCCTAACAATTGCTAAAAAAGCAGCAATATTCATATTAATATTTATCATGAGCTTATCGACGGCTTTAGTATTTAATACAGAAGCACGTACAAAATTATTCAACTGGATTATTGAAAAGTTTTCTAAGTATAGTATATTTACATCACAAAACGTTAATGAAGATAATGGTCCTGTAGATTTAGCATCATTTAAAATTAAATATATTCCTAATGGATATGAATTGTCTGAGATTCATGAAGGGCATAATG
>JAEZGU010000265.1 GCA_023416855.1 Bacillota bacterium | reverse complement strand
ATATATTACTTTCCTTCTTCATAGTATTTCCTACTAATTTAGTTGGGTTTATATTTTTACTCATTATATTATACATAATCAAAAAATGCAACAGTTTTTTTAAAATTTTTTTATGGAAAATAACGCCTATAAATTACCCTTTAGCTTTTTCACAAAACTATACACAATTTTTGCAGTCAATCCCCAAATTATATATTCTTTAATCTTATAAAAATAAACCGGATACCTAATACTCTCCCAATTATACTTATTTCCTTCGTTTACCATATGATATGGAAAATCATTATCTGCTTTTGGATGATAGTTCATATAATATTTTTCTGGTTCGTTTTCTAAAAAAAATGATAATGGTACAAAAAATATCTCAGAAACTTCATCTTCATTAAATTTAATTTCTTGTGGTTCAATATTATTGATACATCCTAAAAATGTATAAACAAATGAACCGCTTTTACTTGTAGCGTAATCCATTTCTGATATTATCTCAATGTTATCAGTAGCAATTCCTAACTCCTCTGATGTCTCTCTTACAGCTGCATATTCAGGACTTTCATTATCTTCAATTTTTCCTCCCGGAAATGAAATTTCTCCCGGCTGTCGAATAGATTTTGATCTCACCTCAAAAATAAGATTAAGCTTCCCTTCGATCTCTATAATAGGCAACAAAACTGAAAATCTAAAATCTTCATCCATTGATTGTGGTTCATATTTCTCTAATATGTTTTTTATATCATTTATATTCATTTACCTAATAAACCTCATAAGTCCAAATATTATAAATATCAACCCTGATATTATTTTTATTATATTAGAAGGTATCCGTTTAGTCAATGATGTTCCTATTATAATGCCAACTACTCCTATTGCCAGCATTCCTGTAACTGAACCTGCTAAAATTAGTGTAGGATAAGCTGATTCCATGGCTAATGTCATTGCAGTTAGCTGAGTTTTATCACCGATTTCTCCTATTAAAAATGTCAGTGCTGTTGTAATCACCGGACCAAATTTAAAATTTTTCCTTTCATTATCCTCATCTTCTGAAATTATGGTTAATATACCAAAAACAATGAATATAAAGCCTGCAAAAATTTGTAGCAGCTCACCTTGTATAACATTTGATAAACAGCAACCAATTGCCACTGCTGCTCCGTGATTTATTAAAACTCCTAAAAGTATTCCTAAAAGCATTTGTAGGACAGTATATTTAGCTGATAGTGTCATGAGCATCAATTGAGTTTTATCACCAATTTCAGCTGTAAATACCAACACAAAAGCTTCTAAAAATTCTCCTGACATATATTCCTCCATAAACAATTTATTTAGCAAATTTTCTTTAAATAAAACAAGTTATATATTATAATATTTGAAAAGATACATAAACAGAACTTTACATATATATAATTTTGTAATATATAATTTCGGAGGGAAAATGGAACTTAATATTTTGATAACAACAGCACCTTTTGGTAATGGTCACAAGATGGTTGCAACTGCCTTGAAAAATGCTTTTATCAATAAAGGTTTTCATAATGTGTTTGTTGTTGATTTATTTACTGAAGCACATCCTAACATAACGGAAACTATAAAAAGAGCATATATTAAGAGCTATGACTTCGGTGAAGCATACTCTTTGCTATACTATGGATCAGAAAAACTAACTAACAAAAGAATAATTGAAATATACAGGAACTTTGGATATAAAAAGCTTAGAGACATTGCAAAGTCATTTAAACCACATGTGATAATTAATACTTTTCCTATATTAGCATCACTAAAAGTAAAAAATGAATTAGGTGAAAACATACCTGTTTTCAATATTGTGACGGATTTTTATGTTCATAAGCTATGGTTAAGCAAAGAAATAGATAAATTTTATATAGCGACAGAAGAATTACAGCAAGAACTTAAGAAAATGAATATACCTATTGAAAAAACAGTTGTTTCAGGTATTCCTATAAGAGAGGCCTTTGAAGAAAATGAAAGTATATCTAAATTGTATAAAAAATATAGATTTAAGAGAAATAAAAAAATTATTTTAATTAATTCAGGTGCCTTTGGAGTTTTTAAGGATATCAAAAAGGTATGCATGGAACTATGTAAATATAAATCTATTCAGGTTGCTGTGGTATGTGGTAACAATACGTTACAAAAGTCAAAACTTGAATCATTAAAGCTTAGAAATTTAAAGGTGTTTGGATTCATAGAAAACATAGATGATCTATATAAAATTGCATGCTGTATGATAACTAAATCCGGAGGTATTACATTAAGTGAAGCATTATCAGTTCAGCTTCCTTTAATCATAATTAAACCCGTACCCGGTCAAGAAAAAGAAAATGCCCTCTATTTTGAAAAAAAGGGAGCAGCTATTATTGCAAATAATTCTTTTCAAATAGTGAACAGTACAATCGAATTAATTAACAGTCCTTCTATGTTAAATGCTATGAAAAACAATATGAAAAAAATGTACAATAAATCATCATCTATAAAAATTGTTGAAGATGTAGTGGAAAGTATAGAAAGATAAAAAACTAAATTAGGCTGTTAATTTTTAACAGCCTAAAAATTTATTTACTTCTTCTTTACATTTTGAGCTGTACAAGGTTATATCCATTCCTATTGCTATAAATTTAAATCCTTCTGCAGCACGTTTTTTAGCTACTTCTCCATTACCTGCAAAAATACCTGCAGCTTTATTATATTTTTTTGTTA
Organism: Bacillota bacterium; assembly: GCA_023416855.1. Lineage (GTDB taxonomy): Bacteria > Bacillota > Clostridia > Tissierellales > Sedimentibacteraceae > Sedimentibacter. The sequence continues at coordinate 929 of JAEZGU010000265.1, read as the reverse complement.
TATCAAGTACCCTTTTAGCTGCATTCTCAACTAATTCATGTGTTACCTGTCCTGTAACTCCCAAAGATTGAGACATATCATAGGGTCCAAAGAAAATAACGTCTATTTCAGGTATCTTGCATATATCTTCAAGATTCTCCAAACATGTTTTGTTTTCGCAGTGAGTAATTATTAATGTTTGCTCATTTGAATGCTCAGTAAAATTTGATACGCATGACAATCCGTAGTCTGCAGATTTTGGAAATGCCAAACCTCTTTTACCTATTGGCTCATACTTGCTTCTTTCAATTATTTCCTTAGCTGCCTGATAATCATTAACCTGTGGCACTTGAATACCATGAGCACCTATATCAAGCGTATGGAGTATGGTACTTTCTAATCGATCAGGAATTCTCACAATCGGCGTTATACCTCTTACCTCAGCTGCTCTAATCATATGCTGAGAGCTTTCTGCTCTCATTGGACCATGCTCGTTGTCAATTATAACGAAATCAAAGCCTGCTAATCCTGCAATTTCAACGAAATCAGGTGCATTGGATACAATAAATGTGCCTATGGCAGCTTCTCCTGCTTTAAGTTTATTCTTTAGTTTATTTATAAACATTTGACCCTCCATTATGCTATATTAAAGCTTAGATTTTATTAATTTGCCTAATCTTTCAATACCAATTCTGATTTTATCCGGTGTATTAGCACCAAAGCTTAATCTCATACAATTGCTACCTTTACCGTTTCCTTCTACAAAGAATCCTTCCCCGGCTACAAATGCTACATTAACATCAGGGTTTGAAGTTGACTCAACTAATAATTCAGATGTATTTATTTCTTCCGGCAACTCAACCCATGTAAATAAGCCACCGTCTGGATAAGTTCTTTTAATTTCTTTAGGAAAAAACTTATCTATACTTTCTATCATTGCATCTCTTCTT
>JAEZGU010000140.1 GCA_023416855.1 Bacillota bacterium | reverse complement strand
TGTTAAACCAGCTCCTGCTCCGGCTCCCGCACCAACAACAAACAACAACACAGTTTCTTCGTCAAATCAAAACTATGAACAAAGAGTTGTTGAACTTGTAAATGTGGAAAGACAAAAAGCAGGATTACCGGCATTAGTAATGGATTTAGCTATGTCAAACGTTGCAAGAACTAAATCAAAGGATATGGCTGTAAACAACTATTTTGCACACCAATCACCAACTTATGGAAGTGCAGGAAACATGCTTACTAACTTTGGTATCAAATGGAATGCATGGGGTGAAAATATTGCTTCTGGTCAAAGAACTCCTGAAGCTGTAGTAACAGCTTGGATGAACTCTCCTGGACACAGAGCAAATATAATGTCAACTAACTTTGGAAGAATCGGTGTTGGATATGTAACTAATTCAAATGGTACACCATACTGGACACAAATGTTTGCTAACTAATATTTACTTTGTTTATCCCTAACAAATAAAAACATACTAATAAAATAAAGAAACATCTCATTTTAAATGAGGTGTTTCTTATTTTATTTGGATAATTTAAGAATTAAATGATAATACAAAAACAGGACACACTATCCATGAGTCCTGTCTTTATTTCAATTCATAATATATCCCTTTTTACATGAATATAAATCTTAAAAGGAATAAAACTGATAGTATCCACATAACTGGTGAAATTTCTTTATATCTTCCTGATATAGATTTAAGAACAACGTATGAAACCATACCAAATACAATACCTTCAGCAATGCTGTATGCAAATGGCATCATTACAATAGTCAAGAAAGCTGGTATTGCTTCTGTATAATCATCAAAATTAATTTTAGTTATAGGGCTCATCATGAATAATCCTACAATTACTAAAGCCGGTGCTGTAGCAGCTGATGGAACCAATGTAAATAACGGAGCAAAGAATAAAGCTATTCCGAACATTACTGCAGTTGTTAATGCAGTTAATCCTGTTCTACCGCCCTCTGATACACCTGATGCGCTTTCAACATATGTTGTAACTGTACTTGTTCCTAAGCATGCGCCTGCAATTGTACCAACAGCGTCTGCCATCAATGCTTTTCCTACTCTTGGCAATCTGCCCTTTTCATCTAACATGTTAGCCTTTGTTGCAACTCCTGCTAAAGTACCAACTGTATCAAATATATCAACAAATAGGAATGTGAACACTACAACTACCATTTCAAATGAAAATATTTGATCAAAACCAACGAATTTAAATGCTACTTCCTTCATTGATGGAGGAATACTAACAATTGTGCTAAAATTCTCTGGTAATATTGTAACACCCATTGGTATACCAATTAATGTTGTCGTAACTATTCCTAATAATAATGCGCCTTTAACATTTTTTGCTAATAAAAATCCAGTAATTATAATTCCGATAATTGCCAACAATGGAGCTCCTGATGTTAACTCTCCTAATGCTACTATTGTGCCATCTCCTGTTTTAACTATTCCTGCACCTGATAAACCTATAAACGAAATAAATAAACCTATTCCAACTGATACAGCATTTTTTAAACCTATTGGTATTGATTCAAATATTGCTTCTCTTGCTCTTACTGCAGATAGTAATATAAAGACAATTCCTTCAATAAGAACAGCAGTTAACGCAAATTCCCATGATTTGCCCATTCCCATTACTACTGAGAAAGTAAAGAATGCATTGAGTCCCATACCTGGTGCTAATGCAAATGGGTATTTTGCATATAGTGCCATAATCAGTGTTGCAATCATTGATGATAAGGCAGTTGCTGTAAATACTCCACCCAAATCCATTCCTGTTAAGCTTAGCATGCCTGGATTAACTACCAAAATGTACGCCATAGTCATGAATGTAGTAATTCCAGCTAAAACTTCCGTTTTAATGTCTGTATTGTGTTCCTTAAGTTTAAAAAACTTTTCCATTGATTTTCCTCCTGAGTAATCCATATACTAATATTAACATATATTTTTTACTATTTCCAAATATTGTAACAACTATGCAGCTAAATAGTCAATTGCAACAAAAAAACGAATAGAAACTCTATTCGCACCATATACACTATTGGACATAGTAAACTCCTCAATAGTCAAACAATTTACGGTCGTTTGGTAGAAACTTTGGAACCATATTTTCCACATTATATTGATGCGTTAATATTTAATTTATAAATTAATTATATCTCATAAAAAATAAATAGGCAATAGAATTTTGTTATATTTAGTATAAAATTGTATAATTATATTGCTTTAATAGTTTAATAGGAGCAATATTAAAAACAATTAAAGTTAAATCTATGAATTGTTTTATTTTTTTCTTGCAATATCTTCCATAATTCGACCATACGTAAATGAACTTTAAATTATCAAAGTTGCAAAAGAAAATGTTTCCCGGTACTATTTTATAAATAATTTTGATTTTTTTGCATTTTTTACTTTACAAATTGCAAAATAGATGCTATAATAAGCTATAAGAAATTCCAGGAGGTACTATTATGAATGTAGGCGTGAAAGATATTAAAGATGTAGTTGCAAAAATGACTTTTAGAAAATGTGGTACTATCACATGTATATATAACATTGACAATAAGTGCAGTCAAAAAGAATGTGAATTACACGAACGTGGATTAAGAAAAGAAGAAGATTAAAAATACGAAAGGTGTTATCATGGATAGCAAATTTTATACGCAATAAAAACGGAAGATTTCAAATTGTTATCTTCCGTTTTTGTTTTTTGTATTATGCAACTGTTAAATCTTCTGTTTCAATAATTTTTAAATATTTTAATGCTTCTATAGCATCCCAAAAGAAATACTCTTCACCGATAAATGATGTAAGTCCTGAGCGATCGAACATATCCTTAACATTATTCTGCAAACCGCAAAACAATATATTTTTATTTGATTCATTCAATTTATCAATAATCTGTTTTAGTTCACTGATAGCAGATTCATCAATTGTCGTGACCGCCCTCATTGAAAGCACAATATTCTGTGCATCTTCCGCATACTCAGATAACAGTGATAGCTTTTGTCTTGTCATAAAGAACATTGGTCCGGTCAAATATATAATTTTTGTATTAGTATGGTCCGTTGAACAATCATGACCTTTAATTCTTTTTATATCAACTGGACTTGCATTTATTTGCAATTCACTGTTTTTAACTACATATATCATTGTTGCAAAAAATACTCCGATTAAAATTGCTATTGTTAAGTCAAACATAACCGTTGCGGCCATAGTAATACCAAATTCCATTATTGCAGTTCCAAACTTTTTGTTAAAAATAAATTTTATTTCATTCCATTCATTCATTCTCCATGCAGTAACCATTAAAACTCCTGCTAACGCAGACATAGGAATTTTAGAAATAAATTTCCCTAAAAATAGCATTGAAAACAATAATCCTAATGATTGCACAATCGAAACTATACGTGTTTGACCCCCTGATTTAAGAGCTACACTTGTTCTTGCAAGCACAGCCGATGCAGGAATGCCGCCAAAAAATGATATGAATATATTTCCCAATCCCTGAGCAACCAATTCTCTGTCCGCATTGAGTGGCTGGTTTTTAACCTTTCCCGCTGAAGCACCACACAATAAGCTTTCAATCATACATAAAATGGCTATGCTTAATGCAGGACTTAGTAATTTAAGTATTCTATTAATAGATAAATAACTTAAAGTTAATCTATTTTCTAATAAAATAGTATTAGGTATGTCACCTACTAACTTAACAGGAAATCCAACAAAATTGTTAACAGCTAAAGCAATAATTAACGCAGCCAACGAAGAGGGTACTTTAGTATTCCATTTCTTTGGCCAAAAAATCATTATTGTAACAACCATTAACCCTATAAGTATTGCATACATATTTGGATGAAAACCAAGTTCAGTATAAGATACAAGTTTTTCTATACTTGTTTTACCGTATGAAATTGTTCCAAAAAAGTTATCAACTTGTCCCAATGCAATAATTATTGCAATTCCTGATGTAAAACCTGTAATAACTGGAGCTGGTATAAATGAAACCAATTTTCCGAAACGAAATAACGCAGCTATTAATAGTAATATTCCGGATAAAAAACCTGTAATTAAAATTCCTTCTATACCATATGTAGCATTTACTGTAGCTAAAATAGCTATCATTGTACCTGTTGGACCGGAAATCTGATAAGATGCCCCTGAAAGTCCTCCCATAATTAGTCCTGCAATAATTGCAGAAATAATACCCGGGGCTGCACCAGCACCTGTACTCACACCAAAAGCAAGAGCAAGAGGTAATGCTACAGCTGTAACGGTAAGACCTGCTATGAAATCTTTTGAAAACTTGTCTTTATTGTATTCTTTGAATTCAAGCCTAATATCTTGAAAGTACTGAGTAATCATTTTATACTCCATAAAATTATTTGCAATAATATGTTAATCATATCACAAATAAAACATAAATACAATAAAAAAAGCACAAAAACCGTTTATTTTTCAACGATTTTTGTGCAAACATTACCAAGCTTCAATTATAGTATTATTTTATCCCTTGTAAGATCACCTAAATTTTTACAACCTGACATAATCATAATATCTCTTAATTCGGCACCTAATTTTTCAGTATAAAGCTCAACTCCTTCAGCTCCTCCACCGAAAGCTGCAATAGCGTAGGTTCTGCCTATTAGAACAGCATCAGCTCCTAAGGCAATTGCTTTAAATACATCTGCTCCAGAGCGGATACCTCCGTCTACAAATATTTTTAATTTATTACCAACAGCTTCTCTAATTTCCGGAAGCATTGCACAAGTTGCCGGTGCATCTTGTAGAACTCTACCACCGTGAGAGGAAACAACTATGCCGTATGCACCTGCCTCAAGTGCCTTTAAAGCGCCTTCCTTAGTCATTACACCCTTAACAATAAAAGGTACATTTGTTGCTGACGCAAGCTCTTTTAGCTCTTCAACGCTTTTTGGAGATACAGGCTTTCCGGCTAATGCAAGGTTAATTAAACCAGCTGAATCTATATCCATTGCAAATGCCATTGCTTTAGCTTCTTCAAGAAGTTTAATTTTTTCTAAAGCTCTGTCATTTTTCCAAGGCTTAATAGTTGGTACTGCCACACCATTGGCAGCCTTTATAATAGGCAAGCTGTCAAGGAAAAAGCTGTCATTTGCTCCGTCACCTGTAAAGGCAGCAGTTCCTGCTTTAATAGAACCATTTACTACTGCATCAACATATTCTGACTCTGTTATTGAACCATTATAATTTAAGTTCATACCACCAATTGGAGCAACAAAGAACGGATATCTAAAATTCTTACCAAATAATGATATAGATGTATCCTGTCCTTCGTCCTTGTAAATAACATCAAGTTTAATTTTTACAGATGCCAAGAAATCAATACATATTTTAAAAGCGTTGCCGTTACCTTTTCCACCAGTTCCAGGGATTTCTCCCTTGCATACTACTCCATTACACTCCTTGCAAACTCTGCAATTTGGCGCCATTTTCATTCTTGCATTTTCTAAAACCTCTTGATAGTTCATTTGTCCTCCCTATTTATCTGTTTTTGAGTTGCTCTAATCTTTCTACAACCTTATCCATCATTGATTGATATTTAGCTAATTTATCCTTTTCTTCCTTTACTACATTTTCAGGTGCCTTGCCCATAAATTTTTCATTATTTAGCTTACCGTTTACTCGGTCAAGTTCTCCCTGAAGCTTAGTCTTTTCTTTTTCAAGACGTTCTATTTCTTTTTCGTAGTCAATTAAATCTGAAAGAGGTAAATAAATTTCTGTTCCATCAATTACAGATGATGCAGTATCTTCATCTATAAGCGATTTATCACTTACAACCTTAATTTCTACTATATTGGCTAATGTTGCAAAATGCATAGCATTTAATTCAATACACTCTTTTATACCTTCCTTAGAAGGAACAAATATTGCTCTTGCCTTTCTTGAAGGAGCTACATTCATTTCAGCTCTAATGTTACGGATGCTTCTAACTGCCTCCATAATAAATTCCATTGCACCTTCAGCATTCTCAAAGTTATCGTCCGAGCTAAAGAATGGCCACTGTTCTTTTACTAATCTATTGTTAGTTTCCGGTAGGTATGACCAGATTTCTTCAGTTATAAATGGCATAAAAGGATGAAGTAACTTAAGCATATTTTTTAATACCTTAATCAACACAAATCTTGCTGCGTCCTTATCAACACCTTCTTCACCATACAATCTTGGTTTAACAATTTCAATGTACCAATCACAGTATTCGTTCCATATGAAGTCATAAACTCTTTGAGCAGCCATACCTAATTCAAACTTGTCTAAATTGTCCTTTACTTCCTTAGCTGCCTTGTTAACTCTGGTGATAATCCACTTATCTTCTATTTTGTAATTTTTCTTTGCTTTTTCTTCATCTATTAACTCATCATTAATATTCATAAGAACAAATCTTGATGCATTCCAAAGCTTATTAGCAAAGTTTCTGCTTGACTCAAGTCTATCTTGATTAAAACGAGTGTCATTTCCAGGTGATATACCTGTCATAAGCATAAATCTCAAAGCATCTGCACCAAATTGATCTATAACCTCAAGTGGATCAATACCATTTCCTAATGATTTGCTCATTTTTCTGCCTTCAGCATCTCTCACTAAACCGTGAATAAATACATGTTTAAATGGTGATTGTTCTGTAACTTCTAATGCTGAAAACACCATACGAACTACCCAAAAGAATATTATATCGTATCCCGTAACCAATACATCTGTAGGGTAGAAATATTTCAAATCCTCTGTTTCATGAGGCCACCCTAAAGTTGAGAAAGGCCATAATCCTGAAGAAAACCATGTATCTAAGACATCCTCATCCTGTTTGATGTTTGTGCTTCCACATTTAGTACATTTATCAGGAGCTGTCTTTTGAACTATAGTTTCATTACAATCTTGGCAGTAATATGCAGGAATTCTGTGTCCCCACCATAGCTGTCTTGAAATACACCAATCTCTAATATTCTCAAGCCAATGAGTATAGATTTTCGTGAAACGTTCAGGTACAAATTCAACTTTCTTATCTTTGTTTGCTTGAAGAGCAGGCTTAGCTAATGGTTCCATTTTTACAAACCATTGGTCAGAAATTCTCGGCTCTATAATATTATGACAACGGTAGCATGTTCCTACATTATGGTCTGTATCTTCAGTTTTTAGCATAAAGCCATTTTCTTCTAAATCCTTTACAAATGCCTTTCTACATTCGTAACGATTCATACCATTATACTTTCCGGCAACCTCATTCATGGTGCCATCTTCATTCATACAGCTTATTTGCTCTAAATTATGTCTTAGACCAATTTCAAAATCATTAGGGTCGTGACTTGGAGTTATTTTTAAAGCTCCTGTACCCTTAGTCATATCTGGATATTCATCACCAATTATAGGTATTTCTCTTCCTACTAATGGTACAATTACTTTTCTTCCTATTAAATGCTTATATCTTTCATCATCATGATGCGCTGCTATTGCAACATCTCCAAATATTGTTTCAGGTCTTGTTGTTGCTACTATAAAAAATTCATCCGGATTGTCAACGTATGGATATTTTACATAATAATATTTGCCCGGTGTATCCTCGTATTCAACCTCCGCATCTGAAAGTGTTGTTAAACAGTCTGGACACCAGTTAATAATTCTATTACCTTTATAAATAAGTCCTTTGTTGTACAAGGATACAAAAAATTCAGTAACTGCATCATTACAGCCTTCATCCATAGTAAATCTTTCTCTGGACCAGTCACATGAGTTACCTAATTTTTTTACTTGCTCAACTATTTTTCCACCGTATTCTTCCTTCCACTTCCAAGCTCTTTTTAAGAATTCATCTCTACCGATATCCTCTTTAGATTTTCCTTCTTCCTTTTTAAGCTTTTCAACCACTTTAACCTCAGTGGCTATACTTGCATGGTCAGAGCCAGGTAGCCAAAGAGCTTCAAAGCCCTCCATTCTCTTCCATCTAATGAGAACATCCTGAAGTGTCATGTCCAATGCATGACCCATGTGTAGTTGACCGGTTATATTTGGAGGTGGCATCACAATTGTAAATGGTTTCTTACCTTTATTAACTTCTGCTTTAAAACAATTTTCTTCCATCCAAAGACTATAGATTTTTTCTTCAAATTCTTTTGGATTATACTTACTTGGTATGTTATTCATAAAAATCATTCCTTTCAAATGGTGTTATCCGGAACGACACGGGGGTCGTTCCCTACAAAAAAATAAAAAGGGCTTTCTCATCACAAAGGACGAGAAAACCCGCGGTACCACCTAAATTCCATTACTGGCTCTTAATTATATAACGGTTTTATCCGTTTAATCTTACTGCTACTTCAGATTAAATGCTCAAAAGCTACCTTCAATACAAATTGACTTATGAAGACTCTCAACCTTTGATCTTCACTCTCTGTGAGTATATGTATTTACTCCTCTTTTTCATTGCAAAAATGTTTAATTACATACCATAATATTAAATCTTTAAAATTTTGTCAACACTTTATTTTATTTTTTCGTAAAGCATAAAATACCTAATTCATAATTCAAATAAATATTTGACATTTAATTTAAACTGTATTAAAATAAACAAAATTAAATAAATCTTCAGGGCAGGGTGTAATTCCCGACCGGTGGTATAGTCCACGAGCCGCAATGCGGTTGACTTGGTGTAATTCCAAGACCGACAGTAAAGTCTGGATGGGAGAAGTGATTACAAATATATTTTTTATATTTGTTTATTTTGAACTTATAGGTTCTGAATTTTTATTTCAGAACCTTTTTTTGTTCTTTACACAGATATTCGCATACAATCGATTATACAGGCGATACTTATAAGGAACTGATATTTATTTAATTATTAATAATATCTTGCAAAATAATAAATTGTAAGGAGGTATTGAATGGATGAATTGTATATGAAAAGAGCTTTGACTTTATCGTTAAATGGTGTTGGAAAAACAAGTCCCAATCCTCTTGTTGGTGCTGTTATCGTCAAAAACGGGAAAATAATCGGAGAAGGATATCACGAATATTATGGAGGTCCTCACGCTGAGGTAAATGCAATTAAAAATGCCACGGAAGATGTTGAGGGTGCAACCATATATGTGACATTGGAACCATGTTCTCATTATGGAAAAACACCTCCATGTGCCGAATTGATTGTTAAGGAAAAACTATCTAAAGTTGTAATTTCCATAGTGGACCCAAATCCTAAAGTTGCAGGTAAAGGGATAAAGATTCTTCAGGAAAACAATATTAAGGTGGTAACCGGTGTATTAGAAAGTGAAGCAAAAAAAATTAATGAAATTTTTCTTAAATACATTCAAGAAAAAAAACCATTTTGCATTCTTAAGTCGGCAATGACCACGGATGGAAAAATTGCTACATGTACAGGTGAATCTAAGTGGATTACTAATGAAAAATCAAGATATTACGTTCATGAATTAAGAAACATGGTATCAGGAATATTAGTAGGAGTTAACACTGTTATCAAGGATGATCCTTCTTTAACAACCAGGTTAAATAATGAAGGCAATGATTCCATAAGAATAATTGTTGATTCATCGTTAAGAATACCACTAAATTCAAAAATTTTAAATATCGACTCATCTAAAAGAACCATTATTGCAACAACTGAAAAAGCTGATAAAAGTAAGCTAAAAGCATTAAGCAACATGAAAAATATTCAGATAATAATTACACCTGCTAAGGAATCTAAGGTTGATTTGATTTATTTGTTTGATTGGCTTGGTAATGAAGGTATTGACAGTGTATTGGTTGAAGGCGGTTCTGAACTTAATTTCTCTGTTTTAAATGAAGGACTGGTAGATAAGGTAATTACATTTATTGCACCAAAAATAATGGGAGGTAAGAATTCAATATCTCCTGTAGGTGGAAACGGTTTTGAAAAACTTAAAGACGCTGCCGTACTAAAAGATATAACTATAAGAACATTTGATGATGATATTATGATTGAAGCCTATGTCAGAAAGGATTCTATATGTTTACAGGGTTAATAGAAGAAATCGGAATAATAGAAGCTATTATAAATGAAAATAAATCTATGAAGCTATCTATTAAAGCTAATAAAATACTTGAAAATATAAATATAGGAGACAGTATAAGCACAAACGGAATTTGTTTGACTGTTACTAATTTTACGAAAAATTCATTCACTGTTGATGTAATGCCTGAAACCATGAGAAAAACTAACCTTGGAAAATTAAAAATTGGAAATTTTGTTAACCTTGAAAGGGCTTTAAAAGTTAGTGACCGGCTTGGTGGTCACATAGTATCTGGGCACATTGATGGAACAGGTATAATTAAAGCGTTTAAAGATGAAGACAATGCTACTTGGGTTACTGTTGAAACAACCAGGGAAATAATTAAATATATAATTCCAAAGGGATCAATATCAATAGACGGTACAAGTTTGACTGTTGTAGATGTTTTTGAAAACTCATTTAGAGTTTCTTTAATACCTATTACAAAAAAAGATACAATTTTATTAATGAAAAAAGTCGGAGATGAATTAAACTTAGAATGCGACATAGTCGGAAAATATATTGAACGATTTTTGAATTTTAATAATGATAAGAAGGATAAAGAAACTATAGATATGAAATTTTTAATGGAAAATGGCTTTTTATAAAGAGTAAAACCTTAATAAAGGAGAATAGAAATGTTTAATACAATTGAAGAAGCGATTCAAGAAATTAAAAAAGGCAATATGATTATTGTTGTAGATGATGAAGACAGAGAAAATGAAGGCGATTTGCTAATGGCTGCTGAAATGGTTACACCTGAACACATTAATTTTATGGCAACGCACGGTAGAGGTCTCATATGTATGCCAATGACACATGAACGTCTTGATGAATTAAATATAAAAAGTATGGTAATCAATAATACCGATCCAAAAGAAACAGCATTTACAGTTTCTGTTGACTCTGACAGATGCACTACAGGAATATCAGCATTTGAAAGAGCATGCACTATAAAGCATTTGTTGGAAAAGGACGCTAAACCAAATAACTTTAGTAGACCGGGACATATCTTTCCGTTAGTTGCAAAAGATGGAGGTGTGCTCGATAGAACCGGTCATACAGAAGCTTCGGTTGATTTAGCAAAATTAGCAGGTTTTTATCCTGCCGGAGTTATATGTGAAATAATGAAAGATGACGGAACTATGGCAAGAGTTCCTGATTTAATAGAATATGCTAAAAAATTCAATCTAAAGCTAATTACTATAAAAGATTTAGTTGATTACAGAAGAAAAAAAGAAGTGTTAGTTGAAAGAGTTACTGAAGCAAGCATGCCTACAAAATATGGCGATTTCAAAATAGTTGGATATATCAATAAAATAAATGGTGAACATCATGTTGCTTTAGTTAAAGGCAATTTAAACACTGATGAACCTGTCTTAGTAAGAGTTCATTCAGAATGCTTAACCGGTGATGCTTTTGGTTCATTGAGATGCGATTGCGGAGATCAGATGCACGAAGCATTAATAAGAATTGAAGAAATAGGCAGAGGCGTCCTCTTATATATGAGACAAGAAGGAAGAGGTATAGGTCTTATAAACAAAATAAAAGCTTATACTTTACAGGACCAGGGGCTTGATACAGTTGAAGCTAACATTGCATTAGGGTTTGAAGATGATTTAAGAGACTATGGAATAGGTGCGCAAATACTTTATGACCTTGGGATAAGGAAAGTAAATCTGATGACAAATAACCCCAAAAAAATAATTGGATTAACTGGTTTCGGAATTGAAATAATCGGTAAAGAAAATATTCAAGTTGGATGCAATTCAGTAAATGAATTTTATTTAAAAACAAAAAAAGATAAGATGGGACACGATTTAAAATTTTAAAATTTGGAGGATAAAATGAAAATATATGAAGGTAAATTAATAGCTAATAATAAAAAATACGGAATAGTAGTAGGAAGATTTAATGAATTTATTGGAGGAAAACTTCTTTCAGGGGCATTGGATGCATTAAAAAGACACGGCATATCTGAAGATAATATAGAAATATCTTGGGTACCGGGAGCTTTTGAAATCCCTTTAATAGCCAAGGCTATGGTAGGTTTAAATAAATATAGTGCTGTTATTTGTCTTGGTGCGGTTATTAAGGGGGCTACTCCTCACTTTGATTATGTTTCAAACGAAGTAACAAAGGGGATTGCCCAAGTTTCACTTGAATCAGGTATTCCGGTTATATTTGGAGTGCTTACAACTGATTCAATAGAGCAAGCTATTGAAAGAGCAGGAACAAAATCAGGTAATAAGGGATATGATGCAGCTTGCACTGCAATTGAAATGGTAAATTTAATTGATGAGCTAAAAAAGTAAAATGAAACTAAAGAATATTAAAACCATATATTTTGATTTTGATGGAACACTTCATGACAGTATAAAAATATATGCACCAAGCTTTAGAAAAGGATATAATTTCTTAGTTGAAAATAAAAAAGCTGAGCATAAAATTTGGAAGGATGAAGAAATCCAAAAATGGTTAGGTTATACAAGCAAAGATATGTGGGACAATTTTATTAAAGATTTAGAGGAACCTTTTAAAAAGAAAGTCAGTTCAATCATAGGAAAAGAAATGCAAAACCAAATTTTTATAGGCAATGCAAAACTATATGAAAATTCCTTAACAGTACTGGAAAATTTAAAAATCAAAGGATATAAATTAATATTTTTAAGCAATTGTTCAATAAAATACATGGAAGCATCAAAAAAATTTTTCAACCTAAACTTATATTTTGATGATATGATTTGCTCTGAAATGTATGATTTTATTCCAAAGCACAAGGTTCTTAAATTAATAAAAGATAATTATGAAATGAACCAGATTATTGTAGGAGACAGATTCCATGACATTGATGCAGCAATCAAAAATGGTATTCAATCAATATTCTGTGAATATGGATACGGAGACAAAATAGAAGGCTCAATAGCAGATGTAAGCATAAAAAATATTACAGAAATTTTAAATATATTATATAATTAATGTGCTATACCATTCAAGGATGAAGCTCGAAGAATCTTATATAGCAAATCTGAAAGATTCTTCGTTTCATTCCAAAATAACAATTTCTTAAATTGTAAATAGCTGTCATATCAAAGAATTTAGTAAGACTTACTGACAGTCGAAACTTTTAATATTGTTTAATTTTAAAATTAACTTATTTAAAATTTTGATTATCATTTTCATATGCAACTAGAACACAACAATAAATCTTATATAAACTTTCATTATCTTTTATTATACTATTTTTTATCCTGTTTTTTTATACTCTCTGAATCACTTTCATCAAATCCGTCAATCCTGTTAATTGTTACTGTTTTATCTTTTCTTAATTTGAAAATTTCTTCTCGAGTAAGTTCATCTCCATAGTAATCATCTTCATCAATTTTTTTATAAACAACATGATACTTCTTTTCCATTTTTTATCCTCCATTTTTTTAATTTATAAGTTGAATAGCAAGTATATAATTAGATTAAAAATCACACTATCTACATTTCTGCAAATAAAAAAACTTCCAATTTTCGGAAGTTACTTAATCGTATAATAATAGCAATAATAATACACCATAATTAATTTTAGATAATCCTCCCGAAAATCTTCAAAATAAACTTGGCAGGTCTCCTGACTTTCGGTTCATTTAATACTTACCTTCCCATGTCATTAAACACAGTGGCATTTAGCACTATCACCTTTCACAGTAGCGGGGGCTGTAACAGATTTGACTGTTTTCCCTATTAAAACATATGTTACCAAATTTAGAATATTCAATTTAATTAATTATAAGACATTGAATCATTAAAGTCAACAAATGAATTAATGTTGATTGTTACAGCTAAAACTCAATTCCTTCCCTTGCTTGAATTCCTTCATTATAGTAATGCTTTATCTCCTTCATTTTCGTCACAAGGTCTGCAATATTTATTATTTCTTCAGGAGCATATCTGCCTGTAATTATAAGCTCTGTATTTTTATCTCTATCATTAATTGCGGCAAGTGCTTCTTCAACAGAAAACAATTTAAAATATAAAGCAATATTTAGCTCATCCATAACTACAATATCATACTTGCCTGATTTCATTACTTCCCTCATTTTTTCCAAGCCCTTACTTGCAGCAACTATATCCTCTTCGCTAGGAGCCTCATATATAAAGCATCTTCGTCCAAACTGCTCTATCTCAAGATTATCCAAAAATATAGTACATTTAAGTTCACTGTATTCCATCCCCTTTATGAACTGTCCAAAAAAGACCCTTTTCCCTGCACACACCGCCCTCAATGAAAGCCCTAAAGCAGCTGTGGTTTTTCCTTTTCCGTTCCCAGTATATACATGTATATAGCCTCTTTCCATGTTAACCTCCTTTTCTTAAAATTGAATTTTTCTAATCATTCCATAAAAACACATTTTTTTTCTCCAGTGATTTTTTAATATCAATAATTCTTTGGTTTGTAGAACCTCTGAATCTAAGATTATTTTGAAAAAAGTTACTATCAAATTTTCCGTCAACTAGTACATCACAAAATTTAATCAAATTAAAATATATTTGATTATTAATTATCTCCTCGTAAGTGTGACCGCTGTATATCCAAATATCCTTATTAGTATCAGTTTTGATTTTTTCTGCAAGCAAAGCAAGGAGCTTTGCCTGCATCATTGGCTCACCGCCTATAAAAGTAATGTTTGTAAAGCTACCTGTTATTTTTTCATAAACTTCATCAATTTCCATGGCCTGTCCAGAATTAATATCCCAAAGCTGTTTGTTGTGACAGCCTTCACAGCGTATGTCACAGCCACTTAAATACAGGGAGGTTCTGAACCCTACACCATCCACGATTGTATTTTCAACTATATCAGCTACATAAAGAATTTCATTACTCAACTGTGCTTCACCCTATCTCTTAATTCTGCTTTCTTTGCATTATTCCAACTGTCTACTCCACCAACCAGGTAGCCTGTTATCCTTTGTATAGTGTCTATATCATTACTTCCACATTCAGGGCATAACTTCATATTTTCTGAAGCATCTTCATAGCCACAACTTTTACATCTGTTTCTGGTGTGGTTTACAGAACCATAGCCCATATTATATCTGTCCATTAAATCAACAGTCTGCATAACAGCTGTGGGATTATGAGTAGCATCTCCGTCTAATTCAACATAAAATATGTGTCCTCCCTTTTCATATTCATGATAAGGAGCTTCAATTTTTGCTTTATGTTCGATGGAGCACTTATACCATACAGGTACATGGGAACTGTTTGTATAATATTCCTTATCCGTAATATGAGGAATACTTCCAAATTGTTTTCTATCCTTCTTTATAAACCTACCGCTTAAGCCCTCTGCAGGCGTTGACAAAAGACTGTAGTTTAAATCATAATAATCTGCTTTTTCCTTTACTTTCTTGTTCATAAATTCAATTATTTCAAGACCCAGCTCCTGAGATTTTTCATCTTCACCATGATGCTTGTCTGTTAATGCTATTAATGCTTCAGCTAAACCAATAAATCCTATTCCCAAGGTTCCATGCTTCAACACACTTTTAACGCTGTCATCAGGCTTGAGATTTTCGCTTCCCAGCCACATACCAGACATGAGCATTGGGAATTGCTTTTTAATTGAGGTACATTGAAATACATATCTATCATAAAGCTGTTCAGCTGCTGCATCTATACATTTTTGAAGTTTCTTGAAAAATTCTCTTTTTTTATCTGCAATACTTTCCATATCTCTGCACTCCAGTGCAAGCTTGACTATATTAATAGTTGTAAAAGATAAATTTCCTCTGCCTATGGAAGTCTTATCACCGTGCCTGTTTTCAAAAACCCTTGTTCTGCAGCCCATAGTTGCAACTTCTTTTTCAAATCTTTTGGGGTCATTTATATCCCAATCTTCATGTGTATTAAAGGTGGCATCTAGATTTAAAAAATTTGGGAAAAATCTCTTTGCTGTAACCTTGCAGGAAAACTTATACAAATCATAGTTTCTGTCTTCGGGCAGATAATTAACGCCTCTTTTTTTCTTCCAGATTTGTATTGGAAATATTGGTGTTTCCCCATTACCTACACCTTGATAGGTTGAAGTAAGTAATTCTCTTATTATACATCTTCCCTCTGCACTGGTATCTGTGCCATAATTTACAGAGCTGAATACAACCTGGTTTCCGCCTCTTGAATGTATTGTATTCATATTGTGAATAAATGCTTCCATGGATTGATGTACTCGTTTTATGGTATTGTTTATACATTGCTGCATGTATCTTGCATTTCCTTCAAGCTCTGCTAATGGTCTTTCAATATAATCTTCTATTTCAACATCGTATAGTTCCCTTAAATTAATATTTAAAAGTTCTTCTATTTTACGTACTTCTTCTTTGTAGGTAAGCTTTACATAAGGAGCCAAATAAAAATCAAAAGCAGGAATTGACTGTCCACCGTGCATTTCATTCTGTATTTGTTCCATAGAAATACATCCTATTATAGAGGCTGTTTCTATGCGTTTTGCAGGTCTGCTTGACCCGTGTCCTGCTCTGAATCCGTTATTTAAAATGTAGTCTAATGGATGCTGCAAGCATGTGAGTGATTTTGTGGGATAATAATCCTTGTCATGCACATGTATATAGTTATTTGCCACATAATATTTCGATTGTTCGGATAAAAGGCAATCATCAACAAAAGGCTTTGATGATTCACTGGCAAACTTCATCATCATGCCTGCAGGAGTATCTGCATTCATATTTGCATTTTCTCTAGTAACATCATTGGGAACAGCATTGACAATATCCATGTATATATCATATTGCTTTCTTCCTCGAGCAACATTTCTTTTATTTCTATATATTATATACTCCTTGGCAACATCCTTTCTTTGACTTGCCATGAGTTTCTTTTCAACCAAATCCTGTATATCTTCAACAGAAATAGTTTCCTTAGTTTCATCTGTTATTTCCTGTGCTATTTGTTTTGCTATTGCTATATCTTGTCCCATAGCTGTGTGATTCATCGCCTTTAATATGGCATCTGATATTTTGCTTTTATCAAATTCTATGAGTCTTCCGTCTCTCTTTATAACGTTCATTCTATATCCTCCTTGAATTTATCAAATAACTCGTTTTCATTTTCGTACAGCTCTTTTCCCAAATACTTATGAACCTTAACCAAAAATGGTTCTTCCAATTCAGCTCTATCTAAAATTTCCTTGTTAAGAAATATTGTTTCCTTTTTCCCTTCCGACAGGACATGCCCTTTGTTAAGAACATATATATAGTCGCAGATTTCATATATAAAGTTCATATCATGACTTGAAACTACAATGGTTTTTTCTTCTTTGCCAGCGAGATTGTCCAGTATATTCCTTACATTTTCTTTTGAAGTATAGTCAAGGCCTGCTGTAGGCTCATCAAAAAAAATCATTTCATGGTTCATTGCTACTACACCTGCAATTGATACATTCTTTTTTTGACCATAACTTAAAAAATGTACTGGCTTATTTTGCAATGCTGTTATACCTGTTTTCTCCATTGCAACAGTTACTCTTTCCATTACTTCCTTTTCATCGAACTTAAGGTTTCTAAGAGCAAATGCCACATCATCAAAAACACTTGAGAAAAATATCTGCTTATCAGGATCCTGAAATACTATCCCTGTTTTTTTTCTAAGCTGAGACAACGTGCTTTTATCATATTTTAATTCTTTTTCATTAAAAATTACTCTGCCTTTTGTAGGTTTTAAAAGACCTAAGAATATCCTAAATAATGTTGATTTTCCAGAGCCGTTTGAACCCACTATTCCTATCTTTTTCCTTTGAGGAATTCATGCAATGAATATTGTGGTCAGCATAATTCCTACAATCATGGCAATTAAAATATATATATTTGAATTAATTATTGATAAAACTATCAAAGCCAATGAAATTGCCGTCTTTACATATGGGCTTGAATTACTGAGTTTGTTGGTATATGCAAATCTATCTATAATAAGCATTTTATACCTTCTTTACTTTAATGTTTACTACTTTATAGTTTGTTTTACTTGATTTACAGTTCTTTTACCTTTCACTAGTCCATAGAAATATCCTATGATACCCGCTCCGATGGCTGCCTGTAATGAGAACAGCAAGCTTTCAATTTCTCCGCTGGCTGGTTCGATTAATGGACTGAACCATGGCTCATAATCTGGATTTATTTCTAAAATAACTTCCTCTGCCTGTCCGTCTGCTCCGCCAAATTCAGCATCTTTTAAAGTTAACAATGGTACTGTAACCATTACAATTAATACTAAAATTAATAAAATATTTCTAGTTGATTCTTTCAAGCTGGTATCCTCCTTCTTTTTGATAATTAACAATTAAATCAAATACTATTACTGTTAAAATTCCTTCAGCTATGGCTAGAGGAATCTGAGTAACTGCAAATACGCTTAAAAACTTAGTCATAGAGCCCATTACTCCACTCTCTGCGTCTGGATGAGCCAGGGCAAGCTGTATGGATGTTACCACATATGTTAGCAAATCCCCCAGTGCTGCCGCTGCAAATACAGCTACTTTTTTATTTGTTCCCTTTAAAAGCCTGTATGCAAAATATGATACAAAGGGACCTACAATTGCCATTGAAAATACATTTGCCCCCAGTGTACTTATACCGCCGTGAGCCAGTAAAAGTGCTTGAAATAAAAGCACTATAAGACCTGATACAGCCATAGGCAAGGGTCCAAACAATATTGCCCCAAGTCCTGTACCTGTTGGATGGGATGTGCTGCCTGTTACTGAAGGCATTTTAAGAGCTGATAATATAAATACAAAAGCTGTTACTAATGCAAATAATAATTTTTGATTTGAGTTTTCCTTAAATGTTTTAGATATTGTTCTTAACCCTAGGATAACAAAAGGTAGACTCGCTACCATCCAGAATATTGCCTATCCCAAAGGCAAAAATCATTCCATAATGTGCATACCAAAAATATAATTTGGTGATAATAGCATTACTGACATCAATGCTATACATAAAATGAATCTTTTTTTCATTGCTTCCTCCTTTATTTATTAACTGTAAATTTATACAGTTATAATCTCTTTTAATCTATCCACAAATAAATTTATAGCATTTTTATTTTCTCCTAATCCAGTAAAAAACATGTCTACATCAAAACAGCCTTTGGCAATTTTAGATTTAATTGATTCCTCATCATCTGAACCAATATCATTTAATGCATGGTCTCCTGAAACTATTAATAAAGGATAGAGATAAATTTTCTTATATTTTCTTTCCTTTAATTCACCCATTATGTCATCAACAAATGGATTCCCTTCAATGTTCACTATATAGGAATTCTTAACATGATGTCTCAGAAGCTTTTCAACTTCCTCATAGTATTTATGTGAGTCATGGTGCGAGCCGTGTCCCACAAGAATAATGGCTTCCTCATCCTGTAAATCAGTCTTTATGTAAGATTTTAAAACATTGATTTCTTTATCTCCCAGTTGCTCATCTAAGAATGTTCTTGCCACTTTAATTTCTTCAAATTCATTTTTATATTCGTTAACTGCTCTTAAAATTTTCTCATACTCAAATCCTGGTATCACGTGGGTTACAGACACATAGACATGAGTGTAGCTGTTTTCCTTCAGCTTTTGCAAACAGCTTTTCATATTATCAATATCTATATTTTCTTCTCTTTTCATCTTTCTTCTTATAATTTCAGATGTAAATACTCTGAAACAATCCGTATCCTCATACGTATTCTTAACAGCATTTTCAACTGTTTCAATATATCTTTCTCTTGATTTTTTAATTGAACATCCGAAGCTTGCAACAACTATTGCTTTTTTCATATTTCCTCCCATAAACTAATTTTTATTTCATTTCCCTGTAACTCATGTAAATACCTAAAATATATAAAGACACTGCATATGATAGCAGTACCAAAATGGAACTAATTGAAAAGCTCCCATTTAATACAATACTCCTAAGAGATGTGGATGCATGTGAAAGAGGTAATATGCCTATAATTGACTTAACAACACCTGGCAAATTCTCTAGGGAGAAAAATGTTCCGCATAGAAATGACATTGGAGTCATTATATATGTATTAAATCTGCCCATATCGTAGTGACTTTCAATTGATAAGGCAGCCGTATATCCAAGTGCAGAAAATACAAAACTGTTTAAAAAGCATATAATTAAAAAATACAAACTAATATCTATCTTTACTTTAAACAATAATGATACCAGTATAATAAGAATAGTTGCATACATACCTCTAAGTGCACCAGACAATATATATCCAAAGCTCATAAGTGGCATGCTTATGGGAGAGGTAAGGTAGTATTCAAAGCTTCTTTCAAATAGTCTTGATGAAATAATTCTTGACGATACTGCATTAAAACCTGTGTTCATTGTAGTCATGGCTATAAGTCCAGGTATTAAAAAATGCATGTATGTGGCTCCTTCTACTACGACATCCTTGCCAAGACCCCAACCAAAAGCAATAAGATATAAAACAGGACTCATGATGGCAGAGGAGGTAATTCTTCCAATGCGCCTTTTAAAAAACAAGTATTCTCTCCACAATACAGTAATTATTTCCATCATATTACCTTCCTGTTTGTATAATTGTAAAAAACATCCTCTAAGGTTGTTTCCCTTATTGTAAAATTCATACTTTCTATGGT
>JAEZGU010000134.1 GCA_023416855.1 Bacillota bacterium | reverse complement strand
TTTGTAATTGTCCGGCATATGCTCTAATGCAGATCTTATGTCTGAGGAACTGCTATTTTCAAATACTTCTTCATAATCATCAACTACACCTAAATATTCAGACATTTCATTGAAGTCTTTAAAATCTATTATATCTTTTTCTTTATATTTTTTTAATAACATAGTGTTATAAGTGTTTCTAACTATAGAGACCATGTAAGAATCAATTTTGCAACAATTTATTTTTTTAACTGCATCAATATATTTTATAATTTTTTCAAAAGAAATTTGAATTAATTCATCTGCCTCATATGTATTTTTCGTTAAATACATTGCATATTTCCACATAGTCTTGCCATGTTTAATGTAAAGGTTTTCTATAAAACTTCTTTCATCCTCATCTGTGATTGCTGTTATAATTGCTAAAATATGAATCACCCCACTATTTATATGATATTTACATATTTTTTAAAAAATAATAAATTTTAATTTATTTATTAAAATTTTTATTAGTTCTATATTTTCAACTATTCTTGATTACTATTTAATTATAACTTATTAACAATTAAATGGCAAACTTTAGAAAAAATTTATCCACAATAAAAAGGCTCCTCATATATTTTGTATTATTAAAATCATATTATCATTCTTGATAATATAAATTTTTATATGTATAATTCTACTTATATAAACTTAATTCAAAATCAAACACTTGAAACCCAAGATTTATAAAGTAATTCAACTAATTTTTCTATATTTAAAATTCGTCCACAATCAAAAAATCCTTCAAATTTGAAGGATTTTTCACTGTTTTTTTCATTTTTTGATGGAGGCGGTGGGAGTCGAACCCACGTCCGAAAATATTTCCACAAGTCTTTCTCCGAGTGCAGGACATATTTTAAATTTCGCTTCAACTATCGCCTATGTCCAGGCTATAGTATCAGCTATCTCCAATTGTACAACTTAAGGTCGAAGAACCCCTTAAATCGTTCCCTGCTTTAGATGATGCCCAAACTTAAACTGCAGGTGGTCTAAGGTGGACAAGCAGCAGCAATTAAGCTGCGAATGCTAAATTATTGTTTTCTTTTGCGTTTATATTTAGTTGCCACTTTTTGCGTTGTTTGGCGACAACGACTCGCTTAACTTCCTTCTATACCCCCGTCGAAACCATTTACGCCCCCGTAATGGTTAATCGTCTTGTCTCTGAATACGGCGTTCTGCGTCTTTCTTGGCTATATCTTGACGTTTGTCATAATTTTTCTTGCCTTTTGCTACTGCCATTTCCATTTTTACAAGACCATTTTTGAGATATAAACTTAATGGTATTAATGAATAGCCTTTTAATGTTACTAAACCAATCATTTTTCTGATTTCTCTTTTATTTAATAAGAGCTTCCTGGGTCTTAAAGGGTCAACATTGTATATATTTCCTTTTTCATAAGGGCTTACATGCATATTATAAACATATGCTTCACCATTTTTTATGTTTACATAACTATCTTTTAAGTTAACTTTACCCTGTCTAATTGATTTAACTTCAGTTCCAACAAGTACTAAACCTGCTTCATATTTATCCTCTATAAAATAATCATGATATGCTTTTTTATTACTTGCTATATTCTTTGTATTTTCAGCCATATTCTCACCTACCATAAAGTGTAGGATGATTATAGCATTAATTATTTGCTATGTCAAATGTCAATTATTTTATTAAATATGCATATTTTAATTTTTTATACATGTTTTAACAAGAAAAAAACTATTGAATCTGTTTTACAGGAACGACACAGTGGTCGTTCCCTAATATTTATTATATTATATAAATCTTAAAATAAGTTTAATTTTCATTTAAACTTCAATGAGTTCTTTTTCTTCTGTCATTTTAACATCTGCAAAATTATCAATAAATACAAAATCAATTTCAGCTTTCGCAATACTTACATTGAGAACCTTTATTTTAACATCATCTCCGATTCTAAATATCTTTCGACTTGTTTGACCAAATAATTCACGCTTCTCATTATCAAACACATAGAAATCATCAACCATATTTGATATATGCACAAGTCCTTCAACAGTATTTTCCAATTCAACAAACACACCAAAACTTGTGACACCTGATACTACACCGCTATATTCTTCTCCAATTTTATCTGACATAAATTCAGCAATTTTAATTTTTTCAACATCTCTTTCCACTTCATCTGCAATTCTTTCCATCTTTGAAGACTGCTCTGCAACTATTGCAGTACGTTCAGATAATTTTTGATAATCCTCTTCTGAGAATTTACCATTTAACTGACCCTTTATAATTCTGTGTATTTGTAGATCCGGGTATCTTCTAATTGGTGATGTAAAATGGCAGTAATACTGAGCAGCCAATCCAAAATGTCCTGAGCTTTCAGGAGAATAAATTGCCTTTCTCAATGATCTTAACATCATATTATTTATCAATGATTCTTCTTTTTTTCCTTTTATTTTTAACAATAATTGTTGCAGTTCTCTTGGATGTATGTCATTTGAACCCTTTAAGGTATATCCTAAGTTATGTATTAACATGCTAAATTCATACATTTTTTCTTCGTCAGGTTCTTCATGTATCCTATATACAAAAGGCATGTTTAGCCAATAGTAGTGTTCTGCCACCGTTTCATTACAAATCAGCATAAATTCTTCTATTATTTTATTTGAAACTCTTCGTTCATATTTTGTTACATCTATTGCTTTTCCTGTTTTGTCCGTGATTATTTTGGTTTCAGGGAATTCAAAATCAA
The DNA here is from genome assembly GCA_023416855.1 of Bacillota bacterium. Lineage (GTDB taxonomy): Bacteria > Bacillota > Clostridia > Tissierellales > Sedimentibacteraceae > Sedimentibacter. The sequence continues at coordinate 23,524 of JAEZGU010000134.1, read as the reverse complement.
TAGCACCTCTAAGCTCTCTTTTTTTTCTCAAAATCAAGCTCAATTCTTCCATATTTTTAAGCATAGGAACTATTTCTTTGTATTTATTGATTAGTTCTTCATCGTTATGTTCCAATATATTGGATACATCTGTATATGTCATTCTATAGCGATTTCTTAATATACTTTCAAATATTTTGTAATCTGTTACCTTTCCTTCACTATTTATGATCATTTCTACTGAAAGTGTAAGCTTATCTTCACCTGGATTTAAGCTACAAACACCATTGGACAGTTCTTTTGGAAGCATTGGTATAACTCTATCGCTTATGTAAATACTTGTTGCTCTTTTTAATGCTTCCTTATCTAATTTTCTATCTTCTTTAACATAATGTGTTACGTCCGCAATATGTACTCCTAACATATATTCATTATCGCTTATTTTTTCTACATATACAGCATCATCTAAATCCTTTGCATCTTCGCCATCTATTGTAATAATATTGATATTTCTTAAATCTTTTCTGCGGATTAGTTCTTGTTCGTGTATACCCTCAGCAGAAACTCTGATAGCTTCTTTTATTACATCTTCAGGAAAAACCTGTCTAACCTTTCTATCAAGCAATACAGCCTCAATATGTGTCTTAGTATCTTCTACATTTCCAATTATTTGAACTATTTTACCTTCAGGATTTTTTCTTTTATCTGGCCATTCAGTTATTTTTACATTTACTTTTTCATTTGTTTTTGCACCATTAAATTCGTCTCCCGGTATAAATATATCAAAAGCAATTTTTTTATCGTCAGGTACTACAAAACCAAAGTTCTTACTTTTTTGAAATGTTCCTATAACATATTCATTTGCTCTTTCTAAAATTCTTATAACTTTTCCCTCAGGGCTTTTAACTTCCTCTGTTGTAATCATAGGTCTTACTATAACTCTGTCTCCATGCATAGCACCATTCATATCAACTGGTGATATAAACAGATCTTTTATATCTTTGTTATCAGGTCTCAAAAAAGCATAACCTTTTTGATTACCGTCTAATGTTCCTATAATTAAATTCATTTTTTCAGGTATTCCATATCTTTCAGACCTTGTAAATATTATACTACCTTCATCTTCAAGTTCATTTAAAGTTCTTACTAATTCTTTTTTCATGCTACTTTCTACTTGAAATACCTTCAAAAGTTCATGAAAAGTCATTGGTTTATATGCTTCTTCCTTCATAAATGATAAAATTTTTTCTTTAAAGTTCATATCTATCTCCCTTAATAAATTAGGCGGGTAATACCCGCCCCTTATTTATGTTTTCCGCTGTTACCCATCTTATTCAACAAGTCAATATCATATGAAATGATATTTGATTTTTGTTGCTCTTGTTGAATTTCAGCTAATTCAATTATTTTAGTCACTAAATCAGTAAATGATATCCCCATTCCTTCCCAAAGATAAAATGCTATGGATCCAGGAATGGTATTAATTTCATTTACAAATATATTGTTGCCATCATAAAGAAAATCTATTCTTGCATCTCCGCAGCAATCAATTGCTTTAAATGCTTCTTTTGCATAGTTTTTAATTTTTAATTCAACTTCACTTTCTATATCTGCAGGAATTCTACGTTTAGATTCTGATGCATCTTTCTTTTTGTTTACATACTTATCTTCATATGTCAAAAACTCTTTCCAACCGATAGGTTCTTCGCATAAAGAAGCAGTTAAATTGTTTTCATATCCCATGACAGCACAATTAATTTCTCTTACATTTTCAATACATTTTTCTACTATTATTTTTCTGTCATAGCTCATTGCTACTTCTAATGAGAATAACAATTCTTCTAAATTTGAAGCTTTGCTTATCCCTACACTTGAACCTAAATTTGCAGGCTTTACTATTAAAGGATAACCTATTTCTTCAATTTTTTCTATAATTTCTTTTTTACATTCTTCAAAGCTACTTCTATAAAACCATATATAATCTACAACGGGTAATTTATTGTTTTCAAATACTTGTTTCATAACAACTTTATCCATACCTACAGCAGAACTTAAAACGGAACCAAATGCACATGGTACGCCATTCATTTGGAATAGTCCATGTAGCGCTCCATCTTCAACGTTTGTTCCATGAACTGCAGGAAATACTACATCTATTGTATATGTATCATATTTTTTTCCAAATAGTCCTTGTTTTATATCCGGATGAGGATATAGAATAAGCTTTCCATCCTTAAAACCCGGTAAAACTTCATAAGAACCTTCAAACTTTTTTACTTTATAATTATTAATATCATGAAGACAATCACCAAAGTACCACTTTCCGTCTTTTTGAATATATATTATCTTTGGATCATAAATTGTTTTATCAATGTTATCAAAAACTTGTAAACCTGTAATTATGGAAACTTCATGCTCAACAGTTTTTCCACCTATAATTATACCAATTCTTTTCATAACAACCTCCATCAATTTTCATTATATGTGTCAGGTAAATCATTTTCAAACAATACTACATCATTTACTTTAGTCAAGCTTTTTAATACTTTAGTCGCTTCCTTTAGTGAATTAACCACATATAAATTTTCTTCATAAAATCCATGCTTTCTAAGACCGTTTTGTATAGGAACAGTTTGTTTTTTACCTACTAATATGGCAATATCACAAACTAAAGCTATGTTTTCCCCGAATTTTTCATTTTCTATTTCTTCTTGTTCACCTAATTCAATCATACCTGGTGTTACAATTATTTTTCTTTTATCCTTAAAGGAGGATAAAACATTCAATGCTGCTTTTGCTCCATCAGGATTTGAATTAAATGCATCATCTATTACTATGACTCCTGTTCCCGGATCAATAAGTTGTAATCTATGCTCTACATTTTCTATTTTTGCTATACCATTTTTTATTTCATTTAATGTAAGCCCCAAAACTTTAGCTGCTGCCGCACCTGCAAGGACATTTAATATATTATGTTCCCCTAAGAGTTTTGTTTCGCACTCTATAGTTCCTAAACCATTTATGCATAGTGTAAACTTTGAGCCGGTATTGCTCACAACTATATTTGTTGCAAAAACATCAGTGTTCTCAATATTATTTATACCATATAATAGTTTTTCTTTAAAAGTTTTATCAGCTAATTTTTTAACATGTTCATTGTCATAGTTAAATATAGCTACTCCATCGTCAGGTAAATTTTCAATAAGTTCATACTTAGTTCTCATTATATTGTCTATAGACTTAAATGTTTCTAAATGACATGGTCCTATTGATGTGATTATTCCTATTTTGGGATTTGTTAAAGCTGCGACTTCGGCTATATCACCTATTTTTGTAGCACCAAGCTCTGCAATAAAAACATCGTGTTCATATGTTAATTCATCATTTATAATTTTGCTTAGACCCATTGGGGTGTTATAGCTATCAGGGGTATTTAGAACATTATATTTTTCTTTTATAATTGTAGCCGCAGCAAATTTCGTGCTTGTTTTGCCATAGCTCCCTGTTATACCTACTGATATTAAACTACCTTCCATGTCCTTAATTTTATTAGCCGCGGTATTGTAGAACTTTTTATGTATATTATTTTCTATAGGTCGTGCAATGTAATTTGCTCCTATTATATAATATGAACTAAAAAAATAAACAATAGATAATATTCCCGACCATAATGGAAAGAATTTAATAAAATCTTTTGATACTAAATATACTAATAAAATTACAATTATAAAATCTATAATTGTAAGACCTAAGGCAATTGCAAATAATCTTTTTGCTCTTGGAGTAAAAACTAAAGGTTTCTTTGAAGTATACTTTGTTTTGTAATTTAATAATAATAGTAGAGATGTGAAAAGAGAGGCTGCCAATACATATTGGTTGTAATTATCATTATCTTTTGTTACTGCAAATAAGAAAAATACAGTATTTATTATACAAAGTACAGTATAAATTTTATCTTTTTGAGTATATATTTTATCTTTATTCTTCTCTGTCCATTCTATGTATTTTTCATTTTTATATCCTTCAATTTGGATCATATGTAATGAAAATTTAAGCTTATAAAAACAAAGGGCAAACCAACAAATTGAAAACAAAATTATTGTAGTATTCATTATATCACTCCCCTATAAAATCTTCTTTTAAAAATACATTTATAACTGCTTTAAATTGTTCATAACAATCTATATATGAAAAATGACCAGCATCCTTAAAAATTATTAATCCGCTGTCCTTAATTTTCTCTTCCATTATTTTACCCATATAAACAGGGGTATCTTCATCATTTTCTCCCCAAATAAGAAGTGTCGGAGCTTTAATTAAATGAAGTAACTCAACTAAATTATCATGTATAACTTTTACCATGGTCTGTCTCATTACACCATCTGAATCTTTATAATCTGTTGAACCATATTTTTTGTAAAACCTTTCTAACTTCTGTTCTTTTGAATTTCCTTTATTAAATATCAAATATAGTTTTTTTAACAACTTAAAAGAATAAACTTTTACATAATATTTAAATTTTCTTTTTGGAATTATGCCTGCGCTGTCTATGAGTATGAGTTTTTTAACGTAATTATGCATACTTGATAATATTATGGATATTCTTCCTCCATGTGAATGACCAAATAATATAATATTATCTATTTTTTTTAATTCTATAAACTTATGTACACAATTTGCATAATCATATGAGTTCCATGGCTCATTTGGCTTGTCACTTTCACCAAAACCAGGTAAATCCAATGCTATAACTCTGCATTTATCTTTCAAAATATTTGCTATAGGCATCATTGTTTGAATACTTGCTCCCCACCCGTGTAAAAGTAAAACAACATTGCCTTGACCTTCATCTATATAGTTAATACTAATATCGTCAACTTTGATTCGCATTGCTAATTAACCACCCCATTAACAATTGATTTTTTTCTATATCACTTATCTATGCTAATTCATCGCTTATCATTTACCACTCTATTGTTACTATTATATGTCAATAATATGAAATCTGCAACAAAAAAGACTTCCCGAAAGAAGTCTTCTAATGTTTTCTATTATAATATGTTGTTAAAAATTTTAATTAAAATAATTTTAATAACATTCCACCATATTGAGCTAACAATGGTCCAAATACTAATGAAACAACTGTTATAAGCTTAATAAGGATATTGATTGAAGGTCCTGATGTATCTTTGAATGGGTCCCCTACAGTATCTCCTACAACTGCTGCTTTGTGGGCTTCGCTTCCTTTACCGCCGTGAGCTCCACCTTCGATGTATTTTTTAGCATTATCCCAAGCGCCACCAGCGTTTGACATGAAAATAGCCATTAAAACACCAGACACTAAAGCACCTGCCTGTAAACCACCTAAAGCTTCTGTTCCAAGTAAGAAACCAACTACTAATGGAACTAAAACAGCTAATAAACCTGGTACTACCATTTCTTTTAAAGCTGCTGCTGTTGAAATATCAACACATCTTCTGTAGTCTGGTTTTCCTTTACCTTCCATTATACCAGGAATTTCTCTAAATTGTCTTCTAACTTCTTCAATCATAGAGAATGCTGCTTTACCAACTGCACTCATAGTAATAGCTGAGAATAAGAATGGTAACATACCACCTATAAATAACCCTGCAATAACTGTTGGTTCTGTTAAGTTGATTGTTGTAATACCAACTGCTTGAGTATAAGCTGCAAACAATGCAAGTGCTGTTAATGCAGCAGAACCTATAGCAAATCCTTTACCAATAGCTGCTGTTGTATTTCCAACAGAGTCCAGTTTATCTGTAATTTCTCTAACTTCATGAGGCAATTCGCACATTTCTGCAATACCACCAGCATTATCAGATATTGGACCGTAAGCATCTACTGCTACTGTCATACCAGCTGTTGAAAGCATACCAATTGCAGCTAAAGATATTCCATATAATCCTTTTATTGTATCAATTCCATTTGGAGTATAACCTGCTATTAAATATGCACCAATAATTCCTACTGCTAATACTACTATAGGATAAGCCGTTGATCTCATACCAACTGAAAGACCACTAATTATTGTAGTTGCAGAACCTGTTTCTGATTGGTCAGCAATTTCTTTAACATATTTATATTCATCAGATGTATATACTTCTGTGATTTTTGCTATTATTAATCCAACTATTGAACCAAATACTATAGCCCAAAATGGAAGTAAAGTTCCTAAAATTGAATTACTTAAGAAGAAAGAAGCAATCATTACAATTAATGAGCTTGCATATGTACCCATGTTTAATGCCTTTTGAGGATTTGATCCTTCTTTACCCTTAACAAACATAGTACCTATTATAGAAGCTATTATACCTACTGAACAAATTAATAATGAAAATAAAACTCCTTTACCTCCATCAAATGCAATAACTCCTAAAGTAATAGAAGAGATTATAGAACCAACATATGATTCAAATAAATCAGCTCCCATACCTGCAACATCACCAACATTATCTCCAACGTTATCAGCTATAACTGCTGGGTTTCTTGGATCGTCTTCAGGTATTCCTGATTCTACTTTACCAACAAGGTCAGCTCCTACGTCAGCAGCCTTAGTGTATATACCACCACCAACACGGGCAAACAAAGCAATTGATGATGCACCTAAGCTAAATCCTGTTATAACATTAGCATCCTTAAACATTAACCAGAAAGCACCTACTCCTAATAAACCAAGTCCAACAACTGTCATACCCATTACTGAACCACCAGAGAAAGCTATGTCTAAAGCTTTGTTCATACCTGATGTATATGCAGCATTTGTTGTTCTTACGTTTGCTTTTGTTGCAACAACCATTCCAAAATATCCTGCAAGAGTTGAACAAGCAGCTCCAGCAGCAAATGCTATTGCTGTAGGGAAGTCAATTGCGAAAATTAAAACTACGAACATTATAATTGCGAAAATTCCAACTGACTTATACTGTCTTGCTAAAAATGCCATAGCTCCTTCATGAATGTAGGAAGCAATTTCTTTCATTCTTTCATTGCCTGGTTCTGCTTTGTTAATGTTAGATGCTTTATAAAAAGCAAATAACAATGCCAATACTCCCACTATAGGAGCAATAAATAAAATATCCATTTAATACGTTCCTCCGTTGTTAATAAAATATTAAGCTCGAATATAATCGTGCTAATTACATGCAAAAATAATTCTAAATTCTAAATGAATGTAGAATATTATTAACATTACCATTTAATTACAAAATATTACTGAATAGCAACCAAAATTAATGAAGCTATCAAGAAAAATATCGCTGAAGCTGCTGTAGCTTTTTCTAATTTCCCTTCGTAACTTCTACCTTTATTTTTTCCCCATATTGACTCAGCTCCACCTGCTATGTCACCAGACATCCCTGCAGATTTACCTGATTGAAGCAATATACTTGCTATTAAAAATAAACTTGCAATTATTAACAAAATTCTCATTATAGTTTCCACCATTCCACCTCCTGCTACCTATCTTATCTGAATAACATTAGAATTATAACACTAAAATATATTATAATCAACTAAAATTTCTATAGATTTGCAATTGATAAGCAATAGAGCAAAAGGCTTTCTCCATAGCCTATCAATCGTAATTAAATTCATATGCTGCTATTTATTAATATTGTAGAACACTTCTATTCCATTGTATTGTGCTGCTGAGCCCAATATATCTTCTAATCTTAACAATTGATTATATTTGGCAACTCTATCTATTCTTGATGGAGCGCCTGTTTTTATTTGACCTGCGTTTGTAGCAATTACCAAATCAGAAATAGTAGTATCATCAGTTTCACCTGAACGATGAGAAACTACTGCTGTATATCCAGCTCTTTTTGCCATTTCAATAGCATCTAATGTTTCTGTTATTGTACCAATTTGATTCAATTTTATTAGTATAGAATTTGCTATCTTTAAATCTATACCTTTTTTTAATCTTTCAGCGTTAGTAACAAACAAATCATCACCTACAAGCTGTACTTTATCTCCAAGTTTTTCAGTTAGCATTTTCCAGCCTTCCCAATCCTCTTCATTCATACCATCTTCTATTGAAATTATAGGATATTTATTTACTAAATCAACATAGAAATCTACCATTTCAGCTTGTGTGAATTTTCTTCCTTCTCCTTCAAGATTATAAATCTTTGTATTTGGGTCGTAAAGCTCTGTTGCGGCAACGTCAAGTGCAAGCATCACATCTTTGCCCGGTGTGTATCCTGCTTTTTCTATAGCCTCTACAATTGTAGTCAGAGCTTCTTCATTTGATGATAAATTTGGTGCAAAACCACCTTCATCGCCTACTGCAGTATTTAATCCTTTTCCTTTCAAAACACTTTTCAAACTATGAAATATTTCTGTACCCATTCTTAAAGCTTCTTTAAAACTTTTTGCTCCTACAGGCATAACCATAAATTCTTGAATATCAACATTGTTATCTGCATGCTGTCCACCATTTAATATATTCATCATAGGAACCGGTAGTGTTTTTGAATTTACTCCACCTAAATATTGATATAAATCTAATCCTAATGTATCTGCAGCAGCTTTAGCACAAGCTATTGACACACCTAATATAGCATTTGCTCCAAGTTTGCCTTTATTATGAGTTCCATCCAAATCAATTAGTATATTGTCAATTAAAATTTGCTCTACTGAGTCTCTCCCTATTAATTCTGGAGCAATTATGTTATTAACATTGTCTACAGCTGTTTGAACGCCTTTTCCTAAATATCTTGATTTATCTCCATCTCGAAGCTCAACTGCTTCAAAAGCTCCTGTTGAAGCACCTGAAGGTACTCCTGCTCTTCCATAACCGCCGCTTTCAGTCCATACTTCCACTTCTATAGTTGGGTTTCCTCTTGAATCTAATATTTCTCTTGCATAAACATCTGATATAATTGTCATATTTTCCTCCATTTATTTAATAATTAAACTATTTCCAGTCATTTCTATAGGTTTTTCAAGTCCCATTAGTTCAAGCATTGTTGGGGCTATATCTGCCAATATTCCTTCTTTAAGTTCAAAGTTTTTTGGGTTATGAACAACAATTAATGGTACCTTGTTAGTGGAATGAGCTGTCAGTCTCGATAATGTTGAAGGGTCCAACATTTCTTCACAATTTCCATGATCTGATGTAATTATTGCTGTTCCTTCAGATCTAATAATATAATTAACAATTTCACCGAGGCATTTGTCTACGGCTTCGACAGCCTTCATAGCTGCTTCTATATCTCCAGTATGGCCTACCATGTCAGGATTTGCAAAATTAATTATCATAACCTGGTACATACCATTTTCTAATTGCTCCATTATCATATCCTTTAATTCAAATGCACTCATCTCAGGCTTTAAGTCATATGTTGGAACATTAGGTGAAGGAATTAATTTTCTAACTTCATGTTTGAAAGGTTCTTCAATTTCACCGTTAAAAAAGTATGTAACGTGAGCATATTTTTCTGTTTCAGCTGCTCTTAACTGTTTATAACCCTTAGAACTTAAATATTCACCTAAAGTATTTTTAACAAAATGTGGTTTAAAAGCAATTTCTACATTCTCTATAGTTTTATCATACATTGTCATAGATACAAATTTAATATCCACTTTTTTTCTATTAAAATAATTAAATTCATTATCTACAAACGCCCTTGTTATTTGTCTTGCTCTATCCGGTCTAAAATTATAAAAAACTACAGCATCATTATCCTTAATAGTTACTAATTCACCATTTTCATTTTTTATTAATATAGGTTTTATAAATTCATCGGTAACACCGTTTAAATAGGATGATGTTATTGCTTCAAGAGGTTCGCTAAATATTTCTCCTTCTCCATTTACTAGTGCATTATATGCTAATTCAACCCTATCCCATTGCTTATTCCTATCCATTGCATAATATCTTCCCATAATAGTAGATATATGACCTAATCCGATACTTTTAATTTTTCTTTTAAGCTCTTTAATGTAATTTGGACTACTTGTAGGGCTAACGTCACGTCCGTCAGTAATACAGTGTAATCCTAAACTATTGATACCCTTTTTCTTTGCCAACTCTATTAGACTATATAAATGGGTATTATGACTATGAACTCCTCCGTCAGATAAAAGTCCTATAAAATGTAATGTGGAATTATTTTTTATAACATAATCAAATGCTGAATTCAAAGCTTCATTATTTTCTATTTCGCCTTCTTCAATTGCTTTGGCAATTCGTGTAAAATCCTGATAGACTATCCTACCTGCACCTATGTTTAAATGCCCAACTTCCGAATTACCCATTTGTCCTTTTGGAAGTCCAACATCATAGCCACTAGTAGATAGCACTGTATTAGGATATTTTCTCATTAAAACATCGAAATTTGGAGTTTTAGCTCTTTTTATAGCATTTCCTTCATAATCATTGCCTATTCCCCAGCCATCAAGGATTATTAACGCTGTTACTTTATTCATCTTATGACCTGCCTTACTTTGCATAATTAATAATTTTGAAAAATTCTTCTGCATTTAAGCTTGCGCCACCTATAAGTGCTCCGTCTATATCAGATTGTGTAAGTATTTCTTTAGCATTATTTGCTTTTACACTTCCACCATACTGTATAATAATTTTGTCAGAAACATTATTATTGTAAATTTCTAATATACAGCCTCTTATAAATGATGCCATCTCATTTGCTTGTTCACTGCTTGCTGTCCTGCCTGTGCCTATAGCCCAAATAGGTTCATAAGCTATAACTGTATTAACTGCTTCAGATGAGTCAACAGCATCAAATGCTTTAAGTATTTGATTTTTAACAGTTTCTTTTTCGATACCGCTTTCTCTTTGCTCTAAAGTCTCACCTACGCATATAATAGGAATTATACCATTTATATGCGCTGCTTTCAATTTCTTATTTACAGTTTCATCCAACTCGTTAAAAAACTGCCTTCTTTCAGAATGTCCAATTATTACATAATCAATACCGATGTTTTTTAACATGCTTGGCGCTATTTCACCTGTAAAAGCTCCCTTATTTTCAAAATGCATGTTTTGAGCTCCTACTTTTATATTGCATTTAATTAAGCTTTGCTTGATTGGATATAAGTTTACGAAAGTAGGACATATTAGTACGTCTACATCTTTATCAAACTTATCCGACATTGATTTCAATTCCTCAACCAATTTTAAGCTTTCGCTTAAATCATTGTTCATTTTCCAATTGCCGGCTATTAACTTCCTTCTCATTATATCCTCCTACTTGTTATCTACTGCATCTATACCGGGGAGAATTTTACCTTCTAAAAATTCTAAGGAAGCTCCACCACCTGTAGAAATGTGTGTAATTTTGTCTCCAAGTCCTATTTTTTCTACTGCAGCAGCACTGTCCCCTCCACCAATAATTGAAACAGCATTTTTATTTTCAGCTATTTTTTGTGCAATTGTGTTGGTTCCAATTGCAAAATTGTCCATCTCAAACACTCCTAATGGTCCATTCCATATAATCGTGCGTGATGTATTGATAACATCTGTAAATAATTCAATAGTTTTATCACCAATATCAAGTCCCATAAAACCATCAGGTATTTTATCTACATCTGTTGTATAGAATTCAGTATCATTTTTAAACTCTTTTGCTACAACAGTATCTACAGGAAGAATTAAATTAACATTATTTTCTTTGGCTTTTTCAATTAAACTTTTTGCTAATTGTAATTTTTCCTCCTCTAATAATGAAGTTCCTATTGAATAACCCATAGATTTAAGGAATGTATAAGTCATGCCGCCACCTATAAGTATATTGTCAGCAATGTTAAGTAAATTTTCAATAACTGCTATTTTGTCAGATACCTTTGCACCACCTAAAATAGCTGTAAAAGGTCTTTTAGGATTTTGAAGAGCATTACCCATAATATCAATTTCTTTTTCAACCAAAAAGCCTACTGCTGATGGTAAATGCTTACAAATACCAGCATTTGATGCATGAGCTCTATGAGCAGTACCAAAAGCATCATTGACATACAGCTCTCCAAGGGATGCTAAATCTTTAGCGAAATCCTCACCGTTTTTTTCTTCTTCTTTTCTGTATCTTGTGTTTTGAAGAAGCATAATATCACCAGGTTTCAAATTAACAGCTGCTTCTTTAACATTATCATCTACAACAATGTCACAATCAGCAAATATTACATTCTTCTCTAATAGTTCACTAAGCCTTTTCGCAACAGGTGTCAGTGAATACTTAGGGTTTGCTTCTCCCTTAGGTCTCCCAAGATGTGACATTAATATTAATGACGCTCCATTTTCTAATAGATATGTAATTGTTGGTAATGAACTCTTAATTCTTATATCATCAGATATTTCATTATTTTCATCAAAAGGTACATTAAAATCACATCTTACTAAAACTCTTTTACCTTTTACGTTTAAATCTCTTAAAGTTTTTTTGTTCATATAAGCCTCCATAAAACAATTGACAAGCAATTGACCTGCAATGGAATGGCGATTGATTAACAATTGAGAATTTACTCCCACTGCCCATCCATCGCCTATCTATCGCTTATCTATTGTCTGTCTATCGCATTTCGCCCCAATATTTTGCTAATCGTACTAATTGGGCAGTAAATGACATTTCATTGTCATACCAAGCAATTAATTTTACTAATTGTTTTCCGTCAAACTCAATCAATTGAGTTGCTAATGCATCAAATATACATGCATAATGACTTCCTATTACATCACTTGAAACAATAGGATCTTCTGTGTATGCTAATGATTCATTTGCTGCTTTTTTTATTGCTTCGTTTATTTCTTCTTTAGTTGTATTTCTGTTTAATTCAACTGTTAAATCAACAACTGAGCCAGTAATTGTAGGTACTCTTAGTGCCATACCATCTAACTTTCCTTTTAACTCAGGAAGAACCTTACCTACTGTTTTAGCTGCTCCGGTATCAGCAGGCACTATATTAGCTGCCGCAGCACGGCCTCTTCTTGACATAATTCCCTTTTTATGTGAATTGTCATGAATATTTTGGTCATTTGTGTAAGCATGTACTGTAGTCATCAAACCTTTTACAATACCAAATTCATCATTCAATGCTTGTGCTAATGGTGCAAGACAGTTAGTGGTACATGATGCTGCTGAAATAACCGTTTCAGTACCATCAAGTGTATTGTGATTTACATTGTAAACTATAGTTTTTAAATCACCTTTACCTGGTGCTGAAAGCAATACCTTTTTAGCACCAGCTTTTATATGTGCTTCAGCTTTTTCTTTTTCATTAAATTTACCAGTGCAGTCTATTACTAAATCTATGTTTAGCTCTTTCCAGTTGCAATTTTCAGGTTCTTTAATGCTTGATGTCAATATTTCATTGCCATCAATAACCAAAGAATTTTCTTTGTAAGTAATTTTGTCTGTCATGAAATTTCCGTGAGCAGTATCATATTTAAGTAAATAAGCCAATGTTTCTGCGTTAGAATTTGTGTTTATTGCGACAACTTTAAAATCCGGATCTTGTGCCATCAATCTTAATGCTAATCTTCCTATTCTTCCAAATCCATTAATTGCTACTCTAATCATAAAATCCTCCTAATATTATATTGATTTTAATTTATATTATTTTCAATAAGGGTATAACCCTTTTATTAACATTTATAAATTTAACATCCTAATTGCAGCAGCTTCGTCTGTTACAAGAATAAAATTATTGTTAAATTTAGAAAATGCATAAATTGCCTCAGCTTTAGAGCTACCAGCTGCAACACCTATAGCATTTTTTATAGTTTTAAAATTATCTAATGTAATTCCAACAGAATTTGTTTCAACTTTTACATTGCCATCATGATCAAAAAAATACCCAAATGTTTCAGCTATTAAATTTTCTGTATCAATTTTCTCTATTACTTCTTTACTTGATTTCCTTCTTATTGCCATATCCTTTGCGTTTCCAAGACCAAATATTAATAGATTAATTTTCTTAATATCATCTAACACTTCTTTTATAAGTTTATTATTTTTTAAAATGTTAAGTTCTTCTCTTTCTAAATTATCCGGAATATGTAATAGCTTATAAGGTGCATTCAATTTTTCTGCCAAATTTGCAGCAATTGTATTTGCCTGAATTTCTAATTCCTCGCTTAAACCACCTCTTGCAGGCAAAACTAAAAGATTTTTTAAGCCTTTTTTCATTTTCATCTGATTCACAGTACATGCCATTGTAGTACCACCAGTTATACCTAAAATAGTGTCATTTTTTATAAAACTTAACACGATTTCAGCTGCTTTTTTTCCTAAATTATTAAATGCAAACAAATCTTTTTCAGAATCTCCGGCTACTACTGCAACTTTTTTTAATTTTAATTTATCTTTTAATTTTATTTCTAAGTCAGATAAATTTTTAATATAATAAAAAGTATTATGCACTTCTGATAGTATGTCTATACCCACGGCAGTCAACATTACTCCGGCAGAATTAATTAGAATCAATTTTAGTTCTTTCAATCTGTCGATCTCAGTTCGCATGGTTCTTTCAGTCATTCCTAACTTATTTGCTAAAGCTCTTCTTCCCACAGGTTCAAAAGTACTGATAATTTTTAAGATTTCATATCTTTTAATCAGCATATCTACAGTTTCAGGAACTATTTTATTTTGAATTTCAAGTATTTCATTTATATCCATATTCCCTCCGGGATATTTTTTGTCCCACGTGTATGTTTTCCGTCCCTAACTTCATTTTAACATATTCAATTTAATTTGCAATACCTTTTTTGGAAATTATTTAACGAATGTTTAGATAAGAGAATTTGATATGTGTTATACTATATTGATTGATATATTTATATGTGTTTTATTATTTAAATTATATCATGACAATATGCTGATGTACAGATAATTTTTAATAAAAAATAAGATTCCTCACTTATGGCGAATGACAATTGTCCTTCAAACATAGTGAAAAATCTTACTAATATCTTCTTCTCATGGATGAAGCAGGTATCCTCATTTCATCTCTGTATTTGGCAACAGTTCTTCTTGAGATATTTATACCGTTTTCACTTAACAATTCAGCAATCTTTTGATCACTTAATGGTTTTTGAGTGTTTTCTTCGTTAATTAATTTTTGAATTTGAGTTTTTACACTTGTAGATGATATTCCATCTCCATCAGCTTCACTAATACTGCTTGCAAAGAAATATTTAAGTTCAAATAAACCTCTTGGTGTCTGAACATATTTACCGTTTGTAGCTCTACTAACAGTTGATTCATGAACGCCTATATCTTCTGCAACATCTTTTAAAACTAAAGGCTTAAGTGCTGTCTTACCTTCATCAAAAAACTTTCTTTGAAATTTTAAAATAGACTCAGTTACTTTATATAATGTCATCCTTCTTTGTTCAATACTTTTAATTAGCCACATTGATGAACTTAATTTATCTGTTAAAAATTTATTTGCTTCCTTGTCATCTAAATTATTTACCATACTTTTATAATAATTGCTAATAGTGAGTGTAGGTAAATTATTATCATTTACAATAATAATATATTCATCATTTATTTTTTCAATTGTTACATCAGGAACTATATATCTAATGTTATCACTGTCAACAATGAATCCTCTTGATGGTTTTGGTTCAAGCATTTTTATAATATCACAAATTCCTTGAACTCGTGATACTGTAATGTGCAAATCCTTGGCTATTTTTTGAATTCTATTGGCCGCAATATCTTCTAAATAGTTTTCAGTAATAATATATGCATTTTTATCTTGTATTCCTTTTTCTTTAAGCTGAATCATTAAACATTCACTTAAATTTCTTGCTCCAACACCTATAGGGTCAAATGTTTGAATTAATCTTAGTACGCGTTCTACTTCAACTACATCTTCATTTATTAATAGACTTATATCTTGTACAGAGCAGCCTAAATAACCTTTGTTGTCTAAAGACTCAATTATAAATTCACCAATTCTTTTTTCTTTATTTGACTTAACCGATACACCAAGCTGAACCATCAAATGATCCTTTAGTGACATTTTTTTGGAAGTATAACTTTCAAAGGATTGCTTTTCATCTGAATCAACATTTCTTTCATAAGCTTTATAGCTTAAATCATCATATCTTTCTGTTATATCCTTCCAGTCAAATTCATCATATTTGTCAGTTTTTTCAAAATTAGTTTCAGTTTCTTCATTAGAAGAGGAATCTTGATTTTTATGATCAACGGATTCAAGAAAAGGATTAACTTCTAATTGCTTATATATAAATTCCATTAACTCAACATTATTATATTGCAATATCTGAATTGCTTGTCTTAATTCAGGTGTCATTATTAGCTTTTGAGTTTGAGTAAGGTTTAATTCAAAACCCATTTTCATAATTATATCACTCCTCTTTACTATATTATATCAAATTATATTAATTTTACAACAAAAAAAGTCATCCCAAACACTGAAAAGAAATAATATGTATATTCTTACAGAGTTCAGAATGACAAATTAATTAATAACTAGCAATCTGTTTTTTCTGAAGCTATAAATTCATTGTCTTCAAGAATTTTAATTGCTTCATTTATTTTAGCATCATTAACTAAAATTATAGGACCTGTACAACCCATTCCACTTTCAGCATATATATTATGTTTCCACAATAATTTAACTGCTTCTTCTAAATCCATAATTTCTATGCCTGATATTTGGGATGTAACAACTGTTTTATCCGGAGCTGTTACTTCCTCAGCTTCTTCAGTTTTCTTAGAAACCTTAAGGCTGTTTAGTATATCATTAAGTCCCGCATTTTTTGCTTTTTCAAATTCTTCTTTAGCTATTTTTTGATAGTTACCTCTTACTAAGTCAGAGGCAAATTTAATTGCTCCTTCTACTAAAGGTGCACCTGAGGCTCTTGAGATAATTAATATTAATTTGTCAAAGCCATCACCTACACCTGGTCCATATCCATAGCCAAGTGATTCATAATTGCCACCTGTAGTAAAAGATGAAAATATTTTTATCATTAAATTGCCGGTTAATGAATCCATAACCATTACGTCGCATGAAGCCATTAACAGGTCATTTCCCCTCATTACAGCACCACCGTCAGATCTTTTTGATGCAGCAAAATTAATATCATAGCCCTGTTTTTTAAGCTTTGTTAATGCTATTTCAGTTTGTCTTGCACCATCAACGTTTAATATGCCTACAGTCGGGTTTTTAATACCGCATGCTTTAGCAGTAATTATGCCGTAAATAGCATTTTTTATCATGCCCTCTACTTTATCAGTTGATGAAGTTCCTGTTGTAGTTGCAATAAACATTTCCTTGCCTGTACCCGGAGTTACAATTCTTCCTACAGTAGATACTCCTATTGGAAATGGATAATGCATTGTTACAGCAGCATCTACTGCTTTACTGTTTAGCATTTCTTCCATTATTTTATGAGCTTCATCTTCAAATTTTACTAAAACAGTGTTAGCTCCTTCAACTTTTTTAGTTGCAATAACGGTTGTATCAGCACCATTCTTATTTGCATTTAAAGCTGCTGTAATTATATTTTCTTCGCCATGCTCACTACCTAATGCAGTTACAATTACTCTTGGCTTTTGTCCATATTCTCCGCTGATTAAAGTATCAGCCAACTGGTTGAATACTTTTCCGATAATTTGATTTACTTGTTTTTCGGACATGTTACCTCCTACTCAGCTATCAGATTCGAAGCGAAATTCTTTAATGCCTGTGCTATTAATTCTTTTACCTTTTCCTCTGATATAGTTGATTGTGGTTCTGATTTACCTTTATTAGCTTCAATTATAAATGATACTCCATCAAATAAGTTTGTCATTCTACCTAAGAACAAGCTTCCTTTTCCTACTATCATAGCATTCTTAATTTTACCGTCTAATATATCTTGTCTGCAGAATCCTAAGTATGGAACCCCTGAAGGTATATGTCCTTGTGTTGGAGCCCAACCCTGCATACCATGTTGTTCAGTAAATAAAGCCAAATCCTTTTTATCAATGTCTCCACGTTTTACAGCTAAAGCACCTATCATCTTATAGTTTGCTAATGGAACATCTCCTGCTCCTGCCGGTTTAGTAACATCTGGATTTTGCATTTCTACAGAGTATTTATCTACATCAGTTATTTTCATACCCGCTTTATCTAATGATGACACTAATGATGTAATAACAGCTTGAGGTGATGAACCTGTTCCAACTGTATGTCTACCTACTAAATCAAGATTGATTTCAGGATTAATGCCGTCGTTCTGACTAATCAATACTGCAAATCCACCAAGAACATCCTCTAATATAGGAAGACCTTTCTTAACATGGTCTTTTCCGTTCATACCAAGCTTAGCGGTTGCTCCACCTGCAGAAACTATAACATTCTTAAATACTCCTGCTTTTACTAATGCCGCCGCTTCAATTAATGCATGTGTCGGTGCTGCACAGAATCCTCTTGTATCTGAACCGGTTGCATTAACAAAGCCAGCTACCTCTGCACATGCCTTTGCAAAGTTACCGCCGCCTCTTTGATTCATATCCCCACATGCTTCTTCACAACAATCTATTACATAATCAATATCTTCTTTGTTTATATTGTTTTTATAAACTAAATTTAGTAAAGCAAGTACATTAGATGCTTTTGAAACAAGATTTTCATGCATTACATGAGCGCTCAAGTTTATATCAAGATCATGAGCTCTTTTAACACATCCTATTAGATTATCGTTATGATACAATGGTTCTGCATGTTCTTCTTCAACATACTTTTTTATAACAGATAGTTCTTCACCTGTCTTAATTCTTTGTAACAAACTTTCATCAAATAATGGATGTTTATTTAATTTCTTTTTTGTATCTTCAATAAATTTACTTTCTAGTTTGACTAAGTCAAATACATCACACATTTGCATCAACACGATAAATTCGTCCTGAGGCATTATTTCTCCGTATTTACCAAATCTATCTGCATTATCTAAATTTTTATCATACCAAGGCTGTTCATATTTGCCTAATTCTTCTGGAGTTATGTTTCCTATATATGTTTGGTTTGGCAAATATCCAACTACCTGTTCAAAGGTTCTTAAATGTCCTTTAACTTGCTTTAAATATTCAGAATTTGGGTTAACGGCTTTTTCGGTTGTTTGAGTTGTACCGTTATGAATTATCATATCAGGTACATGTACCAATATAAAGCTGGTACCTTTAATAACACTATTCATAATAACCTCCGTTATTTGAAATTTGCTTCGCAGGTGTGCGAAGCAAATTCATTATAGATATTTACAGAAATCTTCACGTATTGGTGTCATTTCGTTAATTATATCATCAACATCCAATACCATTTCCATCATACTTATTTGTTCATCATAAACTGATTCATCTATTTCATCCTTAATTTCCGGTTCACATACATGGAATACTGAGAGTCCTAACTGAACTCCTGTCAATGGACCTGCAAAAGTAGGGTCTCCGTTTGTTACTGTTTCTGCAGCAAGACCTGCTGCTTCACCTTCAGCTGCTCCAAGTACAACTACTAAATTTTCAGCACCATACTTTTCAGCTAAATCTTTAACCCTTTTTTGATTTTCTAAATCCATTGCGCCTGCGCTAGTTCAGACAAAGCATTCAGTAGATGAATATACAACTTCAGCGCCAGCTGTTTTTACACATTCTTCAATAGCTGGACCTGGAATTCCATCTCTGTCGCCTATTATAATTACTTTTTTACCTTGTAATAAGCTCATTTAAATCCTCCTTAAATATATTTTTTAACCATTGCTTCTACATTTTCTGGAGTAGCATCTTCTTTTATTAACTCTTCTACTTTTTCTCCATCCTTGTAAATAGCAACAACAGGTAAACCTAATACTTTTTGTCCTATAGCAACTCTTCTTGCTTTAGTTGTGTTTAATTTAGTAAATTTAATTTTATCGCCATATTTTTCAGATAACTCCATAACATGAGGCATCAAAGCTTCACATGGAGCACATCCGTCTCCAAAAAAATCAACTAAAATATAGCCTTCGCCTTGCAATACTTCTTTTTCAAAGTTTTCTTTATCTAGTAATAGCACTTTACACCTCCTATAATGATTCTATGTATTTCTCAGCTTGAACTGCTGCTATTGCACCATCAGCAGCTGCAGTAACAACCTGTCTTAAACTTTTTACCCTAATATCACCTGCTGCAAACACACCATCAATATTAGTTTTCATATTTTCATCAGTTACAATATAGCCATTTTCTAAATTTATTATTCCTTCAAACAATTTAGTTTTAGGCTCATAGCCGATAAATACAAATATTCCAAATGTTCCATCATCTTCATCTGCAACAATTTCTGTTAATTCGCCGGTTTTAACATTTTCTAAAACCATTGAATCAACTATTCCATCACCTTTTATTTCCTTAACCACGGAATCCCAAATAAAGTTCAGTTTTGGCTCTGCAAAAGCTTTTTCTTGTATTGATTTAGCCGCTCTTAGTTCATTTCTTCTATGGATTATTGAAACTTTTCGTGCAAATTTGGTTAAGTATAATGCTTCTTCAACAGCAGTGTCTCCACCACCAACTACGAAAACTTCAAAATCTTCAAAAAATGCAGCATCACATGTTGCACAATAAGAAACACCTTTACCTGTAAATATCTTTTCACCAGGACATCCAATTGGCTTTGAAGTAGCTCCACCTGCAATTATAACAGTCTTACCAACGTATTCACCTTTTTTTCCAACAAGAACTTTTTCTTTGCCTTCAAGCTTAACTTCAACTATTTCGTCATAAACTTTTTCTGCACCAAAATGTTTAGCCTGCTCTGCCATTCTGTCTACTAATGTAGGACCAGACTCACCTTCTAAGCAACCTGGATAATTTTCAACCTCAGATGTAAGAACAATTTGTCCTCCATCTTTTTCTTTTTCAATTATAAGCGTGCTAAGTCTAGCTCTACCTGCATAAAGACCTGCTGATAGACCTGCTGGACCTGCACCAATAATCATTACGTCATATACCTTGCTCATTTTACACCTCTTTTCCTTGTGTACTCTTGTGTCAATCTGAGCGCAGTGAAAGATAATAACATCTTTCACTTTTGCTCAGAATAAGCGACCTTCACCAACTTAAAATTGTGTGGTCTTATTATTTTTCAAATACTGTTTGCTCTGTTATTTCTGTTTCTAAAGCTTTTAATGCTCTTGTTAATAGGTTTCTTCTTATATCTCTTTCTTCCTCTAATGATAAGCTTGGATTTCCAAGTGGATGAGGAATTGCTATTGTAGGAACTATTCTGTTAGCTCCAACAGTTAATGAAATAGGAACTACTGTACACATATGTACTACAGGGATTCCTGCTCTTTCAATTTCTTTTACCATCGTTGCACCGCAACGTGTACAGGTACCTCAGGTTGATGTTAGTATAACTGCATCAACTCCATCAGCCAACAATTCTTGAGCAAATTTTTCAGCAAAGCCCTTTGAATTTTTAACAGCAGTACCATTACCAACTGTTGTATAGAAATATCTATGTAAGCTTCCTATTTTGCCTTGTTTTTCGAATTCTCTTAAAACATCTACCGGTAATACTCTATCTGCATCTAAATTAGCATAAACAGGGTCATATCCACCGTGAGCAGTAGCGTATGTTTCTTCTGTTAAATCCATAACTCCATCAATATCATATTTGCCATATTTTGAAGCACTTGATGATTCAATGTGATCAGGATTTCCTTTTGGAACTATACCACCAGATGTAACTAAAGCAATTTTTGCTTTTGTAATATCTTTTACTGCTGGATTAGGAGCTACTCTATCAAAATCTGGCATTGGAAATTCTGTCACGAATTCTTTACCATTTAATTTAGCAAGAAGCATGTTAACTGCTCTTCTAGATCCTCTTTCTTTTTCAAAGAAATTAACTCTAATTCCATTTGGCATATAACCTTCAACACTTGAAGCGCCAATTTTTTCTCCCTTTGCAAGCTTAAGTGCAAGTGGAGCCATTTTTTTAACTGCATCTCTCATACCAGCTGCTGAATTTTTTGTAGCAACAGTATATACACTGTTTTTAAACATATCAGCTCCAGGGTTTTCTTGATACATACCTGTTAGTACTGGAATATTTAATTCATCCTTTACTGCTTTAGCAATAGTACCGCATGCAACACCATATCTTCCGGCATTAAATGCTGGACCTGCAATAAACAAATCTGGGTTATAGTTTTTAACCATATTGATTATAGTTTGTTTTGCTTCTTCAAGGTTTTCATTAAAATATGAGTCTCCACAAATAATAGTTGCAACTATTTCTGCTTCATCTCCAAAAGCTTGTTGAAAAGCAAGGCCTGGTCCAACAACTCCTTCTCTAACTTCAGCAGGAATATGAGCCATTTCTTCTCCGCCTATGTTAGCAAAGAACTGATTTATATAATGAACAACTTTTAGCATTTTATCTCTCCTCCTTCCTATCTTGCACTTAATCTGTTGAAGCCCAATTCATTTGTAGCTCCTGTAATAACTTGAAGCTCAGCAGTGATACTTCCATCAGCATGTAAGCTACCATCAAAACCACCTGCAATTATATCAGCAACATCTATATAACCGATTACTTTATCCATAGGAGGTAGTTCAATAACTTCATTTGCATTTCCACCTGTTACTACTGCATTAGCGCTAGCATCAGCGTCAGCTAATGATTGAGAAGAACCGTCTCTGCCTGCATATTCATCTGTTATAATAACAGTCTTAATTCCTTTTGCTTCTATTTTTTTACAGTTCATAATTAAATCTGTATCAGGATTTCCAAAACCTTCTTGTGAAATTATAACTCCATCAACTCCTAAGAATTCTGCAAGTTTAGCACTCCAGTTAGAAGATCTTTCCTTGTCTGCAAGATATACATTTTCATTTGTTATAATAACACCAACAAAGTTTAATGTTTTACCATGTTCAGCAAATAAATCGTGGATTACAGGGTTGTTTAAATGATGGTAAGTTGTATTCTTGTCACATGCAGATACACAGTTACCGCTTACAATAGCTCCATCCATTATTTCAGTAGGATAAATCATTGTTGTTAATGATTGTTTCGCATCAACACCGTATACGTATGTATCGTGCATTAAGCCTTGACTTTGAAGCATTAGTACATATGCTACTCTTGGTAATTCAGGATACAACTTAAAGCCTTCTATAATTGAAGGTGTTTCAAATGTTTCACTTTCATCAGGAGTTAAGCTTCTTGCAAGCTCTCCTAAATAGTTTGCTACCTTGTAACCGGCAAATCTTAAAGCTTTTTCATGCTCATGTTGTTTTAAACCATCTATTGGTTCGCAAACTACAACTAAATTATTAAGTTTTGAAAATGGTGTATAGTCAGCACCAGTACCAGTCATATCAATTATACCTTCCTGGAAACCAACAATTTTACCTGTTGTAACAACCGCAGCACCTTTTAAAACATGTGTTTTTCCGGAACCAACAGTTTCTACTTTGTTTACCATACCTGGGAATATTCCACCAGGTCCTTGAACCTTAACCCTTGGCTCTATAACGTCCTTAACAGGCATTAT
>JAEZGU010000125.1 GCA_023416855.1 Bacillota bacterium | reverse complement strand
TTTGGAGAAGTACTCAAGTGGCCGAAGAGGCTCCCCTGCTAAGGGAGTAGATCTGCAAGGATGCGAGGGTTCAAATCCCTCCTTCTCCGCCAGTTACATAATTATGTGATAAAATTAGGGGATTGGTCAAGTGGCATGACAGTGGTCTCCAAAACCATTAGTGGGGGTTCGATTCCCTCATCCCCTGCCAATAAGCAGGTAATTAATTAACGGGGCGTAGCGCAGTTTGGTAGCGCATCTGGTTTGGGACCAGAGGGCCGCGGGTTCAAATCCTGCCGCCCCGACTTTTAGGGCTTATAGCTCAGGTGGTTAGAGCGCACGCCTGATAAGCGTGAGGTCGATGGTTCGAGTCCATCTAAGCCCACCATTGAAACCAAAACGTTTTGTTTTGGGCCTTTAGCTCAGTTGGTTAGAGCGCCCGGCTCATAACCGGTAGGTCCAAGGTTCGAGTCCTTGAAGGCCCACCATATTGCCCAGATAGCTCAGTCGGTAGAGCAGGAGACTGAAAATCTCCGTGTCCGTGGTTCGATTCCGCGTTTGGGCATTAAAAAATGACTTATGGAAAACATAGGTCATTTTTATTTTTTGCTTTTAAATATATTATCTAAAATGTGTTTTATAATGTTTATTATATTATTGTTAAATACTGTATCATTGAATTTAACAGGAATAAGATTTTTTTTAATTCCTTCGATAATACTATATGAATTCATATTGTAATTATTATTATCAATAAAGAAAAATTCTTTAATTTTATCATCGGAGTAAAATTCTAAGGGTATTTTTAATTCAATTATTGAAGTTTTGCTATCAATATTAATATTGAAGTTAATATTGTTATGAATATAGTTGGTTTTATCACTTGAAACTACGCTGTATCTACATAGCAAGGTATTTTTCTTAATTGTAAAATTATCACTTAGTACATATATTATAAGATTATCATAAAATAGCACATTATCGTAAAGATTAATTATATGACTAAATAATATAGGAAGATTACAAACATCTTCATAGTTATGTTGTAGTATAAGTGATGAAAACTCTTTTCTTGGCTCTATTTTAAATGCTTCGTATAAAGTTATTATATCTTTGCCGCTTAAAGTATCATTTCTATTAATATTAAAATATTTTTCAACTGTTTTAAGTTTAAAATCGTTACATTGAATTTTGGGTTTCAATTGTCTAACTAAAGAATATATATCTATTTTATTGAAATTACTAAAATTGAAATTAAGTTTGTAATTCTGTATTTTATGTTCTAAAAAAGGCAAATCAAAACTATTACCATTGTATGTAATGATGTATTTTTTTTGTGCTATTATGTCCTTAAGGTATTTTAGAGCTTGTTGTTCATCTATTTTATATTCACAAAAAATTTGATAAATTTTATAGCCTTCTTCTTCATATAACAAAAAAGTTATAGAAATTATATCTGAATATGCTCTTGATAGGCCTGTTGATTCTATATCTATAAAGAAAGCTTCTTTATATAGCTCAATTAAATTAGGATTGATATCTATATAATTTATTTCGTATGTCTTTATTATCATTTTTTCTCCTATAAGGTTTGTACAAATTATTTGCTTTATTTCTAAAATTTGGTAAAATAATATGGGGTGTGTTATGTGTATATAGTAATATCTATATTTTTTGTATATGCAATGGGAGTAATATCATATGAATTAGATTTTTTCAGCTATTTTTTTATACCTGTTTTTGTTATACTTATTTATAACTCTTATCACATAAAGAAATACATTTACAATATAGTAATTATTTCTTTTTTAATTTTATCATTTATTAACTGTTATTACAATTCAATTTCAAAATTAGAAAAGCATATAGATGAAAATATTGAAATAGTTGCACAGATTAAGGATGAAAACAAAACTGATTCAAGCTATTTTAGTTACAATGCTTCTGTTATTAGCATCAACGGTGATATATTATCCACTAAAGAAAATACAATTATTTATATTGATAAAAAACACAATATTAAAGAAAACAGCATAATTAAAGCAAATGTAAATATGTCTGATATTAACTTTACTAAAAATAGACTGTTGTTTAATTATAAAAGCTACTTAAGGTCTAAGAAAATCAGTGTTGTATTATTTGCAGAAGGTAATATAACAACACTGCAAGAAAATTATTCATATTTTCATTTAATATCTAATAATTTTAAAAATTATGCTGAAATGACCTTTTATAATTCATTAAACCATAAAAACGCAGAAATTATTTTATCTATTTTGTTAGGAAATATAGATTATTTAGATGAGAATTTTTATGAAAATATAAAAGTTATGGGTTTAGCTCATATATTTGCTGTTTCAGGCACTCATATTGTACTGTTGTATGGTTTTCTTTTAGCAGTTTTTAAATACTGTGGTTTAAACAGAAAAATTCGATTGATTATAACGTGGTCCATGGTATGGTTTTATGGATTTTTAATTGGTTTTCCAATATCAGTAATGAGGACACTTGTTATGTTTACACTACTGTTTGGAGCTGACATTTTTTATAGAAAGTATAGTTCTATTAATGCTATAGGCTTGGCTGCTTTAATTTTAACAATATATAATCCATATTGGATATTTGATGCTGGTTTTCTATTATCTTTTTCTGCTGCATTAAGTTTAATAGTTTATAATAAAAACATTTCGGGAAATGTACAAACAAAAAATATATTTCTCAGATTAGTTTATTTATATTTATTTTTAATGCTTTTTACTTTGCCTGTTTTAGCATATTTTTTTAATTATATTCCTATTATGGGGATTATATACAACATTGTATTGCTTCCTATTTTTACAGTCTTAATGATTTATGGATTTTTACTTTTAATATTTTATGGGATTGTTCCATATTTGTTGGTAATTCCTTTTAGAATTTATGATTATTTGTTGTATGGCTTAAGATATGCAATAAACTATACAGAAGAATTTGGTTTTAACGGTTTGACTATACAAACAATGTCCATATCTTTAATTATATTCTTCTACATTATGTTAGTATTTATGATATACACCTATAACAATTATGAATATTTTGTCAATAAATGTGGTGCATTGATTTTAGTTTTTTTCTATTTAACAACTTTTATGATACCAACATCACATAACATACTATATGTTAATATAGTAGATGCAGGACAAGGATTATTTACCCATCTAAACTATAATAGTAGGAATTATGTAATAGACTGTGGAAGTTCAAACAATAAAGGTTTTGGTGAGTATACTATGATTCCGTATTTTATTAAAAGAGGCATTTATAGTATTGATGGTGTTTTTATCAGTCATTGGGATAACGACCACTATTCGGGGCTAAATGACCTTTTAAACAGCAATATTAAGGTAGCTAATGTATTCGCCCCTATAGCAAATAAGGATGTAGAAATTGACATTAAAGTATTAAATAGTGGAATGAAATATTCAGTAGATAATTCATTAAAAATGTATATTTTATGGCCGGATAATGAACATATATCTCAAAATACAAATAATACATCATTAGTAATTTTAGTTAACTATAAAAACAAAAATATATTATTTACAGGTGATATAGAAGAAGAGGTGGAAGAAATTATTTTTAATGATCTGCCTAAAATTGATGTATTGATTGTACCTCACCATGGTAGTTATACATCCTCTTCAGACAATTTTGTTAATAAAACAACACCTAAAATATCAATTATTAGTTACGGCAAAAATAATTATGGTATTCCATCTTTAAAAGTTATTGAAAAATATAGAAGTAGAAATAGTACTATTTTATCAACTTATGAGCATGGTGAAATTAATTTTGTTTTAAAAGATGATGAAATATATTATAATACATATACAGACATTAAATCTCAAAACTATTACCAGTTATATTTTATGGGTTTTTCAATAAAGTTAATGGTGTTTTGTATACTTTTAATATATATAGTTAAGCACAAGGGAGAAAAAAATGAGCTACAAAATTATTAGTGACTTAGTACAACAATCAAGAATACCAAATTTAATCATTATTTATGGTACTGAAGAGTATTTAATAGATTGTGCAGTTAAAAATATTAAGGAAAAGTATATTGATCAAAATTATGAAAGTATGAACTATACAGAACTTGAAAAAATCGAGAACAACTTTGATGGTTTTTATGAATTTGTAACTACATATCCTTTTATATCAGAAAAAAAAATATGCGTTGTTACTGAGGCGAATTTTTTAACATCTGCAGGAAGTTTAAATAAAAGTGATGATGAGAGATTTAATAAAGTATTGGAAGAACATTCTGACTATTGCATAAAAGTATTTTTACTTAAGGATAAAAAACCTGATTTAAGAAAAAAAACAGTTAAAGTATTTAAAGAAAATAATGCTGTTTTTGAAATAAACAAATTAAATGAAGTTGAATTGTCTAAATATATAGTAGATGAATTTAAAAAAAATAATTTGACAATTAGTTTAAATCTTGCTAATTACATTGCTAATAATTCAGGATACTTAGAAAATGAAAGTATGGTTAATCTTTATCACATTAATAATGAAATAAACAAAATAGCGTCATATAAAATAGGATATAACGAAATATTATTAAATGATGTTGATAGTTTGTTAATTAAGTCATCGGAAAGCAATATTTTTAAGCTTATTGATCACATTTGTAATGGTAATAAAGAACAATCATTTGCAATATTGGATGATATGCTTCTAAATAATACCCCTGAACAAGTTATAATACATATGATAATTAGGCATTACAGAATGCTTTACCAGTATGTTATTTTAAATAATAAAGGTTATAATTTTAATGAAATTGTGAGCAAAATGAAGCTGAAAAATTTTGTTGCAAACAAGCTTTCAAAACAGGCAAATAGTATAAATGCTAAACAAATAGAATATTATTTAAAGAAAATTCTTGAAATTGATAAAAAGATAAAGATTGGAGAAATAGAAGGTAGATTAGGTTTAGAACTTATAACAAATGGGATAATAAAATAGAGAAGCGCACAAAAAAAACCGGTAATGCCGGTTATTTTTATGCTGTTAAGCAACTTTATTCAATTTAAGAGTTAATCTGCTAACCTTTCTTGCTGCTGCGTTTTTATGAATACTATTTTTTGCAGCTGCTTGGTACAATTTTTTCTCACAAATTACCAATAATTCTTTAGCAAGATCATAATTTCCTTCAGCTAACGCCTTTTCAAATTTCTTTATATATGTTTTGATTTCAGATTTTCTGCTCTTATTTACTTCAGTTTTTTTGTTTATAACTAAAATTCTTTTCTTTGCAGATTTAATATTTGCCAAAGTTTTCACCTCCTTAGTTTTCTTATTCAAGCCATTAATTATTTTAGCATATAATTATCGTTATTTCAACATTTTTGACAGCAAATCAATTATACAGTCAAATTATATAAAAATCAAGTAAAAAGAATAAAAAAATTAAAAAAATCAATAATAAATTTAATATTGAAACACGGAGGTTGTAATGTTTTATAGGACAGACTTAGCTTATGAAGCTAATGAATCTTTGGCTCAAAAAGCGGAAGGTGTTATTTTAAAAACAGATAATTATAAACATGGTGAAGTAGTTAAACTTGAAATAACTGATGAAACTGCTGAAAAAGCAGTTGGCAAAAAAAGAGGTAAGTACATAACATATGAAACAAGCAGTTTAAAAAATCTAAGTAAGGAGTCGAGAGATGAAGTTATAGATATATTGTGTAATGCAATAAAAGAAGTATCGGGATTACAAAGAGAAAAAATTTTAGTGGTAGGTTTAGGCAACAGGAACATAACAGCTGATGCATTAGGCCCTAAAACATTAGATAAAATAAAGGTTACACGACAATTTTTTAAGGCATATAATAAAGATTATGATGAGGATTATAACGAAGTTTCCATATTGGAGCCTGGTGTATTAGGTACTACAGGTATTGAAACAATTAACACAATTATTGGTGTTGTTGAAAAAATAAAACCTACATTAATAATTATTATTGATGCACTTGCATCAAGAAAAATGAGACGTCTTTGTTCAGTTGTGCAAATTACAGATGCAGGAATTGAACCAGGTTCAGGAATAGGAAATATGCAAGGATCTTTAAATGAGGAAACATTAGGAGTAAAGGTTGTGGCAATGGGTATACCAACTGTTATTGACACTGCAACCATAGTAAATGACACCATCGAAGCAATGGAAGAAGTATTAAAAGATAAGACTGAAGATGTAGGAAGTATAATGGGAGTATTGGGGGATTTAGAATATGAAGAAAAGCATTTATTTATAAAAGAAATTTTAAATCCTATGTATGGTGAGTCCATTGTTACACCAAGCTCTGTTGATGAACTTATAGATAGTTTATCAGATATGCTTGCATTATCAATTAATAAGGCTGTTCACCCAGGCTTTGAAACGTAATATAATTGTAAAAAATAACAGTGTTATTCAGGAAACAATACACATATACATTAATATATTACTTTTTAAATAATATATTACTATTAAGAAAATATGTGGAGTTGGATCATGAA
>JAEZGU010000087.1 GCA_023416855.1 Bacillota bacterium | reverse complement strand
GCATTGTACGTTACCCCAGATCTAACATTCTTCTCGTGTCTTATCGGAATAATTCTATCATCCTTATAGCTGAGAATTATATTCCATGAGTTGTCTGTAGAATTATCATCTACAATTATAAGTTCATAATCTTTATATGTTTGTTCAAGAACACTCTCTATACTTTGAGATATAAATTTTTCATGATTATATGAAGTTAGAATGACTGAAACAGTTGGCATTTTTTATTTCATCTCCACTTCTTTCTGTATAATTTTCTTTAACCGAATTGTTTCGTTCTCTGTTGTTGTAAAACTAATTGTTTGTGTATTGTTAGTATAATCAAAACCATTTACAAAAAATTTATTGTTATTAACGAATAATATCGCTCCCTCGAATTTCCTTTGAGAACGGATTTTTCTAGATATATTCTCTAAGCTATCAGTTTCTAAATTTATAGTGTAATCAGTTTCATTTATTTTCCTTAAATAAGTACCTTTTTCGATATCTACTACGTTTTGAAAATGATTGTTGGTTAATTGATCATAAAGCTTATCAATAATTGAAGGAATGCTTTTTTCCAATTTGTTCTCAAGTGTAATACTATCATCCTCAGATGAAATATCCAACTCGTATTCATATATTAATTGTCCCAAATCTATGCCTATCTTTAATTTATATAAAGTCATTTTTGTAGTGCTATCACCATTAAGAATAGACCAAATTATGGGGTGAGCCCCTCTATTATGTCTCAAATCTCCAGGATGAATATTAAACACATTATAGTTTAAACAAACTTCATCAGGAATTATTATAGGGAATTTATACATTAGGAACGTACTAACATCTGCATTCTTAATGGCTTTAGGAATATCTTTCTTACTTGACACTGTAATGAGTTTAACTGAATGGTTACACAAATTTAAAATATCATCATTCACTCGGTCCTCCGGGCAAATAACAGCTTTAAGACTAAATTTATTTGATTTCAGAATCTCAATAATGGCTACACAAGAAAATCCCATATATGCTAATGGTATTGTTTCAAACATACATTTATACCCTCAAATTAAGTTGTATTCTGTCAACAATTCTCTAACTTTTACCTTTGAGTTAAACATTATCACATCAATAATTGATAAACTCGCAACGAATTCACTATTAAATTGCTTATAAACAATAGGGTTTGTTTCAAGAAAATTCAATGTAACAGCTTGTTCATGAAACTCATCCTTCATATATAGTGATGTTCCTCCGATGGGGTTAATATACTGAACTGCACCAAGCTGTTTGCACAAATGTAAAACTCTTTTCTGCCCCTTTAAGGTTTCATCTTTTTTTATGCTTGAAGACAAGATTATTTCAGTATGAATATTTAAATACTCACATATTTTTCTAATGGTATTATAAATAAACGTTGCTACATTATCTGTATTTATACTCAGTGAGTCTTTTATTACTGCTATCGCATCATTATAAAAAGGCGACTTACCATATGCGTACTCAATAATTCTTAATAGCTTCTCTTTGTCATCCTTTGTACTTGAAAACTGTCTATTCTTAATTAATTCAAATGATGATGCCTTTTTAAGGCTGAATGTAAACATATACTCTTTAGAATCTACCAGAATTCTATTTCTATTTATCCATCCGCCCTTTATGTACTGAACATCATCATGAATAACAAATTTATCTACAGCATTTATTAATTGAAAGTACCCTATATATGGAAATAAATATGGTTGCATTATTGCTATTTTCATTAATAATTACTTCCTTTTTACTAAGATCCAACCCGGTATTACTTTAACTTAACTATTAGTTCTTTCAATAAATCAAAATTAAGTTCAGCCTGTTTTTTAATATCAGGCATTATTTCCTGAAGTTTTCTCTGTATTATATGCCGTTCCTCAAAACAAATATTTACTTTTGATTTTATATCATCCATGCTTGTAGGGTTGGCTACCAGGTGCTCAAAACCTACCATTCTAGCAAATCCTTTCAGCTTATGTGCTTTAGGTCCGTGACCGTAATCAAGAACAACTGTCGGCACATATTGTGACCATCCGGCTACCGCAGCATGAACTCTTCCCGATATGAGCATATCAAATTCATTTATAATTGCTTTAGTCTCAGCTGGTAGATATACTCCATCCAGTAAAACTACTTCTTTTGCTATTTTTCTTTTACTTATAATATTATAAAGTTGTTGTGAAACTAAATAATCCCTGCCCTTTATAATCTTAAACTCAGGATCAGTTTCAAATCCATTTGAGTGTGAAAGCAGGTATACCTTTGCATTTAACTTATTCTCCAGGAACTCAATAGTTTCCACAAAATTCAGGTATTCTTTTTCGTCTCTGGGCCATTTACTAAATGGTCCATCTTGAAAATTCCAACCACAGAGTACAAATCCTAGAATAGGTCTTTTCTTTTTGACCTGCCTTAGTTTTTGTATTAATAATTCAATATTTGAAGTTATTTTTGCTTCAAATAAAAATGCAGGGCAAGCTGCATCTTTAATATTCCTTGTTTCAAATCCATATTCCCTCAGGACTTGGTTACTTACCTGTTCACGGTTTGTAACTAAATTAAAATTCTCCAAAACTTCTGAAGCAAGAGGTATAGTACTCGTTTCAAAAGGACCTGGTGATCCAGCAATCATTGCACTTGGCTTACCAAGTAATTGTACTACTCTATCCTTTAACAGCCCAACAAGAAATCGGTCTCTTCCCAGAATATCTGCATTATCTCCCCAGATATCACCCGAAAAGTCTATTACTAAATCACTTTTAAGTACCTCTTCTATAAACGGGGTCTTTGTGACCAATTCTCCTGTTTCCTTATATATTTTTGCTACTGCATATTCTTTTAACGCAATGTCTAAATTATTACTTGACCATGAATAATATAAGTCTATAGGCAAGGATGAAATTCTTTCTCTTAGGCAAAACTCAGTTGTCATTTGGAAGGTAGTAACAATCTCTGCATCAGGAAAAACTCTATGAAGCTCTCGAAATAATGGTTCTACAATATAATAGTTTCCAATATTACCATACTCAAGACGCCCTTTTTGTAAAGTACACTGTCCTATGATTAAAATTCTCATTTTTTACTCCACTGAATCAGATTTTTACTGCTTTACGGCAAAATTTAAGGAGATCACTAATTTGTAATATAACTTCTTCGGATATCAATTCATTATTAGTAAAAATAAGTACACTATTGCAGACATCATTTGTAACACTAAGATACTTTTCTTGATTTGGATATAGAGTTTTATAAGGTTCCATTCTATGACAGCCTGGGTAAAAGTAACGACGAACCTTAATATTCTCAGCGTGAAGTATTTCGTACAGCCTATCTCTGGATAAACCATATTCAGCACTATCAACTTCAGCAACAACATAATAACCATTATTATCTTTACTATATTTGGTTACAAGTTTTATCCCGTCTATTTCGCTTAGATATTTATTGTATAAAATTTGATTTTTTTGTGCGTTACTAATAAAAGTATCAAGGTTACGCAGATTGGCTATTCCCATTACTGAGCATGCTTCGTTCATTTTTGCATTAAGCCCAATCTCAACAACATTATCATACCCCTTAAATCCAAAATTGATCATTAATCTAATTTTTTCTGCCAGTTCATCATTATTAGTAGTTATAGCTCCACCCTCGAAAGTGTTAAATATCTTAGTAGCATGGAAACTAAAAACCTCACAGTCTCCAAAATTACCTACCATTGTTTTTTCCCTTGAACACCCGAATGCATGGGC
>JAEZGU010000076.1 GCA_023416855.1 Bacillota bacterium | reverse complement strand
CATTAAACCTATCATAGCTTCTTGAAACAAATCATCTATTCCGCCACCAACTAAAAAAAACGAGCTGGTAATTCTTTTAATTATATACGTATACCTTTTATACAAGCACCTTTCCGCATGATCATTTCCATTCTTTATCTCGCGAATAAGTTCTTCATCCGAAAGCGTGTCATATCCCTTTTGATAATCTAAATTACTAAAAATGCTAATAGAACTTATCATTGATTTCCCCCATAAATCTTTAAAGACCTAATTAATATTTTAACAATTTTTGTGCATTTCTAAAGAAATTCTATGTATAAAATTAAGAATGATGTATGAAAATTATATTAAATTTTACATTTAGTGTCAAGACATTATATATTTCTTCTCATTTTTTCTAATTTTTTCAAGGTTTCTGTATCTAAAACCTGGTCTATATTTGTTCCTTTTTGTCGAGTTTTTTCATATTTTGTTCTGATATCATTTTTTACATTTTCAAGCTCCAAAAGCATTTCATGTGCAGATATACGCGTGCCACCCCTTGATATAACAATTTGTTGCACTGATGAATCAGAGGTAGCTACCTGTACTCTTTCATATCTCCCAATTTTGTCAAGCTGTTTTTCTATATAACTGTCAGCAGTTTCATGCTCTTTTGTATAAATTATATCTACACCACCGATTGTTTCTTTTTTCTCAAGGCTTCCCTTCACTAAATGTGCATCAAAAACAACAATCACCTTTATACCCCTATAAGCTTGATACTCAACCAATAACTCTATCAACTTATTTCTTGAATTTTCTATATTCATAGATACTTCTTTATAATAACGCCATTGATTTATAATGTTATATCCATCTATAAACAAATATTCTTTTTTAGTTCGAGCCATTGTTAAAATCCTCTTTGCTTCATTATTTCATATATAATAATGGATGTAGCACAGGATGCATTTAAAGAATTAACCTTTCCCTTCATAGGAATTTTAACTAATGTGTCACAATTTTCTTTAACTAATCTACCAATTCCAAATCCTTCACTCCCAATAACCAAACCAACAGGGGTATCAAACTTCTCATCTGATATGTTGTTACCGTCCATGTGGGCACCATATATCCACAAACCTTTTTGCTTTAGTTCTTGCAATGTGTTGCTAATGTTTGTAACTCTAACTATAGGTAAGTATTCAACTGCCCCTGCTGAGGATTTAGCCACAACACCATTTACTTGAGCTGCTCTTCTCTTAGGTATGATAATACCATGCGCTCCTAAGCATTCTGCAGTTCTTATTATTGCCCCTAAATTATGTACATCAGTTATTTCATCAAGAATTATAACAAATGGTTTTTCTCCCTTTTCTTTTGCAAGATTTAATACATCATCAATTTCCTTATATTCATATTCCATTGCTTCTGCTATTACACCTTGATGTCTCTTGTTTTCGCTTAATCTATCCAATGTTGCCTTATCCACATTTTTTACAAGAATATTCTTTTGTTTAGCAAGCTCTATGATTTTTTTAAATGAACCATCTGTTGCCTCTCTGCTTATTAATATGGTGTCAATTTCTGCTTCACTTCTTAATGCTTCAATTACCGGGTTTTTTCCCTCTATTATCCTCATCTTATTCATCCTTCTCGTTAATTATTTCTACTGATTTGTCAAACAAATACACTAATCTTTTAAGTTCATTATTCAAATAAAGGAATCCAAACAACGCTTCAAAACCTGTTGCATATCTGTAATCCATTATATCCACATTTTTCGGTGAAGATGTTATTTTTGCATTTCTTCCTCTTTTAACAATTCGTTTTTCTTCTTCAGTTAATTCATCCTCAAGTTTACTAATTACATAAGCTTGAGAATTAGCCTTTACAAAATTTACGGATATCTTATGCATTTTATTTACATTAATATCATGGTTATGAATAATGTAGCTCCTTACTAAAAGCTCATAAACAGCATCACCTGCATAAGCTAATTGTGCAGGTGAATACATAGTAAACTTTTTTGTTGAATCTGAAGCTTTAATTAAATTACTTAGTAATTCTTCGTCTATGGTTTTTTCTAATTTATTTTCTTCCAATTTACACCTTGTCTTGTATCTTCCAGAATTATACCCTTTTCTAAAAGTTCTGCTCTTATAGAATCGGCTAACTGGTAGTTTTTATTTTTTTTAGCTTCTTGTCTTTTCTGAATCATTTCTTCTATATACTCAGCCATATCATCATGTATATCATTGATGCTTTCATCATCCTTTAATAAATCAAGAGATAGTACTTGCTCAAAATCTTCTATTAATTTTAATTTTTCATTATTTCGAACATCATCAGATTTTAGCATATTAAACAGTACAGTCAACGCATTTGCGGTATTTAAATCATCCTCTATGCACTTTTTAAATTCTTCTTTAATTTTAGATGCAGCCTCACTATATTCAGTTACTTCAATTAATTCAGTATTTTCCTTTAACGATTTAATTCTGCTTCTTAATTTTAAATATGCATTTTCTGCTGAAGCTAATGAGTCAAAGGAAAAAGCAAGCTGCTTTCTGTAATGAGAATTTAATACAAAATATCTATATGAAAGAGGATTAAAGCCCTTTTTCTCTAAAAGTGACAATGTTAAGAATTCGCCACTTGACTTACTCATTTTTCCTTCATTATCTATTAAAAATTCACTGTGCCACCAGTATTTAACCCATTGCTTACCTGTATAGCTTTCAGTTTGTGCTATTTCATTGGTGTGATGTACAGGAATGTGATCAACACCACCGCAATGTATATCCATTTGTTCACCTAAATTGGTTAAACTGATAACTGAACACTCAATATGCCATCCCGGATAACCTACGCCCCATGGAGAATCCCATTTCATTGCTTGATTTTCAAACTTTGATTTTGTAAACCACAACACAAAATCCTGTGGATTTTTTTTAGCTTCATCAATTACAACATCTTCTCTTGATGCAGTTCTCAATTGTTCTAAATCCATTCCTGACAACTTTGTGTAATTCGGCACTTTTGTTATATCGAAATACACGTTTCCATTAGCAAAGTATGTGTATCCTTTTTGCTCTAACGCTTTAATAAAATCTATGTACTCATTTATATAATCTGTAGCTTTTGCAACAATATCCGGATATTTTATATTTAATTTTTCAATATCTGCAAAAAAAGCATCAGTATAATGCTGTGCAATTTCCCAAACAGTTTTGTTTTCTCTCTTTGCACCTTTGAGCATTTTATCTTCACCATCATCGGCATCTGATTCAAGGTGACCAACATCAGTTATATTCATAGCTCGTTTCACAGGATAGCCTATATATCTCAATGTTTTTTCAAGTATGTCTTCGTGTATGTACGTTCTTAAATTACCAATGTGAGCGTAATTGTAAACTGTAGGTCCACAAGTGTATATTTTAACTAAATTTTCATCTATAGGTTTAAAATCTTCAATAGATTTTGAAATTGTATTATATAGTTTCATAAGAATCTCTCCTCTATATTCTTTAATTTATTCTATCATAAGAGCAAGACGCTTATCGTCTTGCTTCACTCCGATACAATAAATACATTAAATCTCAAAGACTTATGTCTTTGTTCCTTAATGTTATATTTATTATATAATACGAAAATGATTGTATCAAGCTATTTTTTCCGCTGAATTACCTTTTATTTACTTAAGTGTAATATTTCTGTAATGGTCATAAATGTCGAATAATGGTATAATATGCTTATAATATTTGTTATAGGGGGTATCTATGAAGAGAATATTTGCTTTTGTTGTTTTAATACTATTCACCTCGATTTCATTTGCTTATGCAGAAACTGGATATACAAACATATCAAACATAGCATTATACAATAGTGCAGATTATTCATCAAAAGTTAATGACACGCTAAAAATAAGCACAAAGTTAAACATATTAAGTAAAAATGATGACTGGTACTATGTAAAAACAAGCAATGGAAAAACAGGTTGGATAGAAAAATACTTTGTAACCGTACCCTCAAAAAGATATGTTGTAAATAATACTAATTATAAAATAAACATTAGAACTTCACCCACAACTTCATCAAAAACAGTAGGACAATTAAATCCGGGAGAGAAAGTTAATTATATTGATACATATCATAGCTGGCATATTATTGAATTTAATGGTAACGAGTACTATGTAGCAAGTTGGCTCACAGATTTAGAATATGCTGATTCTCAAGAAATAGTTTTATTGTACGATACTATAAATATACGAAACAATGCATCAACAAGTAGTAAGGTAATATCCCAAGGAAATAAAAATGATACATATAAAGTAATAGGTGAGAAAAATGGATGGCTTCAAATAAAGCTTGATGATGGGACTGTAGGATATGTAGCAGGATGGCTGACATCATACAACAAAAATTATTATTCTGAAGGTAATTTAGGTCATAAAAAAACTATTGAAGATTTAAATTTAAGAACCGGTCCATCTGTTAATAACAATAGAATTACAACCATTAAAAAAGGAGATTACACAACAGTAATTGATAACAATAACGGATGGAGTAAAGTAGTTACAAGCAACGGAATGATTGGATGGGTAAGCGCCAATTATCTAAGCGATGTATATCCATTGTACGGAAAAGTTATACTCCTTGACCCGGGACATGGCGGTAAAGACCCTGGTGCTATAAGTTATTCAGGTAAATTTGAAAAGTATATAAATCTTGAAGTTGCTAACAAGCTAAAAAGTGTATTAGAAACATTAGGTGCAAAAGTTTATATGACAAGAAACAGCGATACTTATATCAATAATACTGAAAGAGGTAGAATGGCTGATAGATTAAATGCAGATATATTACTTTCTATCCACCATAATTCATTAAACAACAGTGATTATTTTGGGCTTTCTACTTATTATAACACTATTAAATACAAAAGTCCGTCACATGGCTATAACTTAGCTGAAGCAATTTACTTAAACGCTATAACAGTTAATGGTGTATACAGAGATGGTATATTAGACAGAAATTATGAAGTCCTAAGAGAAACAAATACGCCTGCTGCTTTGATAGAAATTGGATTTATGTCAAATCCTCAAGAAGAAATGAATATACATAATGTAAGCTTCCAAAATGTAATGGTGGAAAAAATAGCAGACGGAATTGTGGATTATTTTAAATAAAAAAGAGTACGACCACTGTGTCGTTCTCTTTTAATTAACCGGAACGGCACGGGGCCGTTCCCTACATGAATAACTCTGAAAACACTTCAACTATTAAATCCTCTTTGACAGCTAATGACAACAATTTATTGTGTTTTACAAAAGCTGGTATGCTTTTAGTAAATTTAATAGGATTCTTTTTAAACTCATCAATTACTAAATTCAAGAATTCTAAGGTATTGTAAATTTTAAATCTTTCGATACCTAATTTTTCTGCAATTGTTTCAGCCAGTCTTATGCAGATGTCCTCATAATCTGCTCTACCTTTCATATCTAATATAACTTCTAATCTTGGTAGTATCTTCTCAAACAGAATTCGATCTAAACATACATTATCAAAGCCTAATAAATTTCCCACACACTCAACTTTATACTTGTTAGATATCAAAAATTTTAACAGAAGCTCAATGAAATCTCCTTCATAAGGAACACAATAATATTTAAAACCTTTAAGCTTTTTAAATACTTTCATAGTATCAAAATAACCAAGCTTAATAAGCTCATCTGCTCTTTCTCGATTAAAATCAAGTGTCTCAAGTATGCTTCCTAAGCTACCATCTGCAGGCTGGATATATGTAATTTTTACATCCTTTTTTCTAACTTTTCTAACAATACCCACAGCCATAGTTCTTACAGCTATAATGTCTTTGTATCCTTTATTCACCAGCATGTTTATAGGTAGATTATTATAAAAACCACCGTCTAAATATTTTTTACCATCAACTTCCTCAATTCTAAATGCTGGAAGATTTGCGCTGGCTATTAAAAATTCCGTTAACTTTCCTTGAGGTATATCCTCCTTAAATAGCTCCACTGATTTTTTATCTGTTAAATTTACAGTAACAATACCAAAGTCTATGGGTGAATTCCTTACTTTATCCTCGTTAATATATGTGTCAAATAAAACCCTTATTCTTGAAGTGTCTAAACCACGATTATTTAAAATCTCTTTGGATTGGTGAAGCAAATATGAAAAATTAATTTCATTGAGATTAAAATGCTTTAAATCAGTTATTGCCTTTTCATCAATATCAAATAGTTCATAGGAATTAATACTGTACCATATTTTTTCTAATAAATCATAATCACCTTGCACCATCATTGCGCCATTAATAGCTCCTATAGATGATCCTGCTATGCCGCCAATCTCTATGTCTAATTCCTTTAGTGCTTTATATGCTCCAACATGATAAGCGCCCTTAGCGCCGCCACCCTCTAATACTAATCCATACATTTTTTACTCCACAGATAATAATTTAACTGTACTAACACCCTTTAATTTTTTCAAATCAGCCATAACATCATCAAGAGGTTGTGCAATATCAGAAATATCAAGCGACAAAGTTACAGATGCCTTTCCGTTAATAGGTATACTTTGATTAATTGTAAGTATGTTTACATTTTCTTGTGACATATAATTAAGTACACTTGACAAAATTCCCTTTTCATGTCTTAGCATCATTGATATAACCGCTTTTCTACCCATAGAATTTTCAGAAGGAGAAAACACATAATCCTTGTATTTATAATAAGTACTTCTACTTATTCCTACTATTTTAACAGCCTCGCTAATACCCTTAACATTGCCATTATTAATCAAATTTCTTGCCTCGATAACCTTTTCATAAACATCAGGTAATATTTTTTTGCTTACTATTAAATACTTTTTCAACATATGTCCACCTCTAATTTTATTGTATTTTTACTCCAAATTTATCTGTGTTTAATAATTTAATATCCCATTTGTTTCTTAAATCTAATAAACTATCCCTTATTTTTTCTGAAAAATTTGAATCATCTATTATATTCATAAGTGTAGGCCCTGAACCGCTAATAAAAAAAGCATAAGCTCCATTGTCAATACAGATTTTCTTAACTAAATCATATTCATGTATTAAGGTTTTTCTGTATTGTTGATGCAGCTTATCGTGCAAGCTGACATTTATTAATTTAAAATCTCCTTCTTCTAAAGCTTTTAATAAAACTGCTGTTCTTGATACATTATAAACAGCATCTTTAAATGAAATTTCTGAAGGCAATAGCTTTCTTGCTTCATGAGTGGAAGTTTGAAAGTTAGGTACTAAAGCACAAAATTTAATTTTATCGTTTAAATTATACTTTACACAATAAACTTCATCATCCACAAAAGAAGCAATTAAACCTCCAAAAACTGCAGGTGCAACATTATCAGGATGCCCTTCTATATCTACTGCGATTTTAAACAATTCTTCTTTAGACAAATTACCCTTTAACAACGAATTAGCACCGAATACACCTGCTACAATACATGCTGAGCTACTTCCAAGGCCTCTGGATACTGGTATATTAACATCCATGGTTATTTTTAATCCGTTTACACTTTTACCTAATATTTCTGCAGCTTTTTTAAACGATGTATATACTAAATTGTTTTCATTTTTATATTTATCTTCACAACCTTCAAATATTAATCCTTTACTTATTTTTTCAAAAGTGTATGAATTGTATAAATTCAAGGCAAGTCCCAATG